>JAYTFP010000123.1:0-5979 GCA_043734285.1 Acidimicrobiaceae bacterium | reverse complement strand
TCGTGCTTGGTTCGGTGCTCGCCGTCGGCGAGGTGCCGTTCGGAGTTGGTCCGCTGCAGACGCTCGCGTTGTCGGTGGTGATCCTGGCCGTCGTGATGCTGGCAACGATCGGCCGTCGTCTCGTGCGGCGGAGGTGGCTCGGCGTACCCATCGGCACCTTCCTCCACCTGGTGCTCGACGGCAGTTGGGCGAGAACGAACGTTTTCTGGTGGCCCGCGAACGGGTGGCGCTTTCCCGGCATCTCCGCGCCGACGGTCAGCCGCGGACTGTGGTCGGTCGCGCTCGAACTCGGTGGTGTGCTCATCGCTGTGTGGTTGTGGGATCGATTCGGTCTGTCGGATGCGTCACGACGACGCCGCTTCGTCACGACGGGTCAGCTCGATCGCGAATTCATGGGAAGTGGGAGAGAATGATCATCGTCGTGCGTCATGGCCGCACCGCGTCGAACGCAGCGGGACTCCTCCTCGGTCATGCCGACCCGCCCCTCGACGAGTTGGGTCTGCGGCAGGCGGCGCTCGTCGCTGCGGCGGTCGGACCCGTCGACGCGGTCGTGTCCAGTCCGCTGCGGCGTGCGCGACAGACGGCGGACGTCTTCGAGTCGACGAGTGGTGACGTGTCGATCGACGAGCGGTTCATCGAGCTCGACTACGGCGAGTGGGATGGCCTGCCGCTGGCCGACGTGGCGCCCGAGCAGTGGTCCGCATGGCGCGCGGATGTCGACTTCGCTCCGCCGGGTGGCGAGTCGCTGCGGGCGCTGGGCCGGCGCGTCGGCGAGGGACTCACGGAGGTCGCCGATCGCTGGACGGGTCGCAAGGTGGTCGTAGTGACGCACGTGTCGCCCGTGAAAGCGGCGATGATCTGGGCGCTCGGCGGTGACGACGCCATGGCGTGGCGGACCTTCGTCGCGCCTGCGTCGATCACCCGACTCGACGTCTCCAACGGGCAACGCCGGCTGCTGTCGTTCAATGAATGCGGCCACCTGGCCGATTGAACCTTGCACGGTGTTCGTGGCGGAGGCCAAGCCACATCTACGCTGAAAGTCATACAGGGGGGTGGGTCGCGATGGAAAGGCCATGTTGGGTGCGGCTGGCAGTTGTTGCCGCGTCGCTTGTCATCGCGGCCGGATGCTCGTCCGAGAGTGCCGCGAAGAAGGCGGCATCGACCGCGCCTGACGTCACGCCCGCGACAGTGGCCACGTTCGACTCGTCGACGGAGGTGCCCGCGAGCGCCGTCTCGGTGACGACGATGACGATAGCGAGGGACACGGTTCCGCCGGTCATCTCCTCGGTCACGAGCAACTCGCCGGTCGTGGCCGAGAACGCGTCAGGTGTGTGCGTCGGCGTGACGACGACGGCGAGAATCAGCGCGACGGTGACGGACAACGCAGGGCTCAGGGCGGTGTCGATGACATGGACGATCGACGGCGTCGCCAAGCCGAATGCGAAGCACGAGACACTCACGGACATGACGTTCGCCGAGGGCAGCTACCAGGGGACGCTCGGGATCTTCCCTCCCGGAACCACCGTGAACGACTCGACCATCGTCGTCACCGTCAAGGCTGCCGACACGGCCGGCAATGTGACGACTCGTCCGCTGACCATCGCCATCAAGAACTGCTGACGATTCGGTCGAGCATGGCCCTCGGCCGTTCCTTCACCTGCGTTGCCACGAGGACTAGCCTCGGGGTTGACAAGGGGGTGTTTCGTGCATCCAGTCGATGAACAGGTCGAGTACCGCCCGTGGCCGCCGACCCTGCGGTCGAGGATCCACCGGCGCTGGCTCCACCTGCGCCACCGCCTTCACCACATGACGCACCACCACGCCTGACGCTCGAGTCGTTCTGCCGCGTTTTCGGCGCGCCGAGCCGCACGGTTCTGCTGTTCCTCAGCCGAGCCTCAGGTTGGCCGCAGGTTCGCTGCGTACGGTCAGATCCATGCTGGAATTCATGCCCTCCCTCTTCGCCGTATCCTCATCGACCGCGCCATCATCGTCGCAATCGCTGAGTCACCGATGGCCCGTCAGTCGTCGCCAGAGAGCTCCGAGGCGTCTGAATCTGCGCCGTCTCGCGTAGCTCCGCTCTACGTTGGTGTAGTCCGACATCTAGGCGTTCCGGTGTCGTGCCCAACGCGCGAGCTTGCGAACGAGCCGCTGAAGGCGCCAACGCATTGTCGGTGGCCAGGGTCGGTATTCGACCGGCCCCGGATCACTCAGTCCACTCACGCCACACATCGTGGCCGACGGGAGCAGGACCAACCGGTCGCCTCCCGGACTTCTTACCGAGCGTTGTCCAACGTCGATGTGGTGCTGGTGAGTCGCCCTGTAGGCGGGGTTCTGTTCCCCGGAGCCTCACGGCGATCCGGTTCGGTGACCATCCATCTGTGCGGTCCACCTGTGGGTGGTGATCCGAGAACCACCGGGCGGGCCGCCCATCCCACTGCTTGACCTTGCTCCGAACGGGGTTGACCGAGCCGCCGAGGTCACCCCCGACGCTGGTGCGCTCTTACCGCACCGTTTCACCCTCACCTGTGCCGCCCGGCGAACCGGTCGGCCATCGGCGGTCTGCTTTCTGTTGCACTGTCCGCGAGGTCGCCCCCGCCTGGCTCTCGCCAGCGTTCTGCCCTGTGGAGCCCCGACCTTCCTCGACGAGACCGATCCGAAGATCCTCACGCCGCGGCCACCCGGACGGCTCACCAGCGAAACCCATCGTAGCCGTCCCCGTCAGCGCGACCCATGGGTCGCGTCAGTCGGTGACCACACCCGGGCGCGTGACCAACAACACGACCGCGATCGGAATTGCGGCGAGGAGCACTGCCGTGGTGCCGGTGTATCCGGTGTCGCTCGACCATCCGATCGTGATCACGCCGAGGATCGCGACCTCGCACAGGATCGCGAGGACCCGGCCGGCCGTCTTGCCGAGGCCGAGGATGGAGCCGCTGATCACGAGCGCGAGGGCAACGGCCCAGAACACCGCCTCGACCAACTGGCTGTCGCCGAACATGCCAGTCGAGCCGCTCGACCTGTAGAGGCCACCCAACTCGGTCTCGAAAATGTTGCGGAGCCGGTGGATCTCGATGGCCACGAGGACGAGCGGACCGGCCTGCAGGCCGAGCAGTACTCCTGCGATCGATCCTGCGACGGATCGTCGGCTGCCTCTGATGATCGTGATGTTGCCGGCGCGCTCGCCATCCATCGGCGCTTGGCCATACGGCACGTACGCGCTTCGCGGATCGGGCGGAGGTGCCGACAACGGAGCGCCGAACGGGGCCGGCGCGCCGTACTGGGGCGGCGCCGCGTAGGGAGAGGGTGCGCCGTACGGCACGGGAGCGGCAACCGGTGGTGCCGCGACGTACGTCGGCGGAGAGGTCGGCGGCTGAGCTCCGGGCACGGGAGGCGGCGCGGGGGCCCACTGCGTGTCCCACACTGGATCGGACGGCGGGTTGCTCATGGCGAGCAGCGTAGAACGAGATTCAGAAGTCGAGCCCGGAGAGATCCGCGTACCAACCACGGGCCCGCTCGATGGCCGACGCCCATTGCTTCCTCGCGGCGGCCCGATCGAAGTCGGGTCGAGGTTCGACGATCCGCGTCGGACGCCACGTGGCGGCGATCGCATTCCAATCGGGCCACGTACCGATCGCGAGACCCGCGAGGAATGCCGCGCCCAGTGCCGTCGCGTCGCGCACTGGTGAGACCTCGACGCGTCGTCCCGTGATGTCGGCCAGCGCCTGGGTGAACACCACGTTGTCGCTCATGCCCCCGTCGATCCGCAGCGCGCCGATTGCGAGTCCCGAGTCGGCCTCGGCCGCCTCGACGAGATCGGCACCCCGGTGCGCGATGCCCTCGAGGACGGCACGGATGATCTGCGGACGCCCCGATCCCCGCGTCAGACCGAGGAGCGATCCGCGCGCGCCGTAGTCCCAGTACGGAGTGCCGAGCCCGAGCTGCGCGGGTACGTACATCACCCCGTCGGTGTGGTCGCACTGCGCCGCGACCTCGTCGGACTCGCCCGCGCTGGCGATGATGCCCAGGTCGTCGCGCAGCCACTGCACGTTGGTGCCGGCCGACAGCATGAGCGCCTCGATGCCCCACATGACCGAACCGTCGCGTCCCCAACACACGATCGGGAACGTGCCGGCGGCGGCTCGAGCCTCGGCAGTCGGCCGATCGGGTCCGACGCACAGGTCGAGCATCGCGCCCGTCCCGAACGTCACCTTCGCGAGACCCGGTTGCACGCATCCCTGCCCGATCAGCGACGCCTGTTGGTCGCCGGCGAGTCCGCAGATCGGCGGGCTCCCGGCCAGCGCGGTCGCGGGGGCGATCTCGCCCGAGCAGTCGACGATCCGCGGCAGCGTCGACGCGGGAATGCCGAGCGTGTCGAGCACGCCCTGATCCCATTCGGCCGCCGCCGCACCGTGGCTCAGCAGTCCGGTGACCGCCGCGTTCGACAGGTCGGTCACGTGCGCCGCGCCCTGTGTGAGGTTCCACACCAGCCACGTCTCGGGCGTGCCCACGCACAGATCGCGCGATCGATCGGGATCGACCGCGTTCAGGATGTTGGGGATTTTCGTGGCCGACTGGTTCGGCGCGAACCGCAGGCCGCTGCCCTGCAACACCAGGCAGTCGCCCAACGTGCGCAGGTCCTGCCAACTCTGCGCGGGTGCGACGGGCTCGCCGGTTGCACGGTCCCACACGATCACCGACGCACGCTGTGTCGAGATGCCGACCGCGTCGACGGGCCCCGCTTCGGCGAGCACCCGGTTCGCGAGTTCGATCGCCAGCGCGGCGTAGGTCGCGGCGTCGAACTCGACCAGGCCCGGTGCGGGCGTGTCGGGGAGTGCCTCCGCGTAGTACTCGAGCGAGATCGTCGCGTCCGCCTCGACGATGGCCGCACGTACCCCGCTGGTCCCCGCGTCGATCACCAGTATCGCCATGTGCTCAACCCTCTCGATCGTGAGGCCCGGGCAGCAGGCCTCGACTTCGACGTTCCACGACGGCGCCCAACATGGCACACGTGGCCATCAGGAGGGCGAGATTGATCCAACCGACCGGCGACGACACCGGCAGGCCGACGATGCTGCGCCGAATCGCGCCGCCGACGGCGATCGAGAGGCCCGCGAGGAACGACGCCGCCGCGCCGTTCTGCACACCGCCGTCCGGCTCGAGCTTGCCCGCCGCGTAGCCACCGAGCATGCCGGTGAACAGGATCGCGAGATAGAGCAGCAAGTTCGCCGCGCCGCCCTTGTCGATCCGATGAGACTCGACCAGCCATTTCTGCAGCAGACCGATCGGCAACGCGAACGTCGCGACGGTGATCGCGGCGCGCCAGATCGCAGACCAACGCAGTTTGTTCATGGGACCGTGTTCACAGGACCGTGCTCACAGCAGGGCGACGTCACCGAAGGGATCGGACAGGCCCAACTTGCCGGGATTGAGAATGCCCACCGGATCGAGCGCATCCTTCATCGCCTGGAACACGCCGAAGCCCGACCCCAACGCCTCGGCCACGAAGCGACTGCGGTTCGCGCCGATGCCGTGGTGGTGGCTGAGTGAACCACCGTGCTCGAGGACGGCGTGCGTGCCGGCGTCCCACACGGCGCGGTAGTAGGCGTCCTTGCCCATCTCGCCCGGCTGGCCGGCGAAGGTGAAGTACAGGCAGGCGCCGTCGGGATAGGCGTGGCTCTGGTGGCACGAGATCACCGCGGCGCCGGGGAGGGCCAGGAACCGGGCGGTGGCGGCGGCGTGGATGGCGGGGAGGGCCGACCAGCGGGCCGCGATCTCGCAGGTGTCGACGACGATCCCGGCCGACACCGCCTCGCCCAACGCCGAGACGTCGTTGCGGTGCTCGAGCCAGGCACCGACGGCGTCCACGTCGCCCGCCTCGCCGGCCGCCGCGGCCTCCTCGGCCACCACGCCCAGGGAGGCCTCGACCTGGGCCCGGTCGCCCTCGTCGAGCACCAGGAGCACCGACCGGGTGCCGTCGCC
>JAYTFP010000122.1:0-3642 GCA_043734285.1 Acidimicrobiaceae bacterium | reverse complement strand
GGTGCCAGCACCAACGTGGGCTTCTGCACCTGCTCGACGGTCCATGCGATCGTGGCGGACTTGCCGGACCCGGTGATGCCCAACAGCGTCTGGAACCGCTCACCACGCCAGACGCCTTCGGCCAGCGACTCGATCGCCTTGGGCTGATCTCCGGCCGGCTGGAAGTCGGAGTGCACGACGAACGGCTTCTGCACGCGCGTGGTCGGTGTCGCCGCAGATTCGGTCACGCCGCAGATGCTACCGACCACCACCGACAGTGGATTCGGGCCGCCAGTTACAGGGCGCGGTGGCCCTCGATCCACTCCCAGCACACGTCGAGCTGGGGTTCGAGGTCGTGGAGCGTTCCCGAGTTGTCGATGACGAAGGCTGCGGAGGCCAGTCGTTCCTCGCGTGACGCCTGGTTGGCGATGCGCGCCTCGGCGTCCTCCCGCTTGAAGCCACGGTATTCGACGAGCCGCTCGACCGCGAGGTCGGTCGGCAGATCGACGACGATCGAGCCGATGATCCCCTCCCACCCCGATTCGGCGAGCAACGGGATGTCGAGCACCACCACCTGATCGGTCAGACGGCACTCGTCGACGCGGCGGAGGATCTCCGTCGTCACGTGTGGGTGAACGATCCCCCCGAGGTCGGCCAGCGCGGCCTTGTCGTTGAAGACGAAGGCGGCGACGGCCGGCCGATCGCGGGCGCCGTCGGAGCGCACGATGCCGGGGCCGAATCGGGCGACCATCTCGACGAAAACGGGCTGTCCGGGCCGCTGCAGGTCGTGCACGATGGCGTCGGCGTCGACCACGACCGCACCCCGCTCCGACAGGGCCGACGACACGGTCGTCTTGCCCGATCCGATGCCCCCGGTCAGTCCCACGAGAATCACGGCCCGAACCCTAGGTTCCGCGGCGCATCAGGACAGCACCCCTTGTCGGCGAAGCCGACGAGCCCTTCAGCTACCTCCGACGTCGACCTGCCAGTCGAACCCCCTCAAATACCTGACCCTTTCTGCCGATGGGGTGGGGCCACGCACATTTGTCGAACCGCGCCGGAGACCATCGGTGAAGACCCTGTCACGCCACGACAGCCAACCTGAGAAGGAGTTGCTCGCACCTCGCGCGCCCGAGGCCGGGCCGCTGCGGGGACGGGTGTCGCGCGAGCTCCGCCGCGCGCTCATCGACCCGAACTCGGGCATGTCGGACGAGTTCCACGGCATCATCGGACTCCCCCAGGACCGCGTCGCGCCGTTCGCACCCGTCATCACTGCGATGCGCATGGCGACCACCGCCGTCTCACTTCTCGTGGCCGAGCCGTTCATCGCCAGCGGCTCGCTGCGCTTCATCCTGTGCACCACGATCGTGGTCGTCTACGCGATTCTGCGATCGTTCCGTCCGATCATCTACTCCGGCGATCTCGCCAGCATGTGCCGTGTCGTCGCGGAGGTGGCGATCCATCTCGGCGTCGTCGTGATGACCGGACTGTGGTCGTCGCCGTTCGTCTTCTGCCTGATCACCGCGCTCGTCGTGGCCGGCTTCGCGCGTGGCTTCGCGTTCGCTCTACGCGTCAGCGCGACCGCGTCGGTGGCCATCTCACTCCCCTACGTCCTGCTCAGCCAGGTGACCCAGGAGTCGCTCTCACGCAGCTCGACGTGGAGCGCGTTGCTCATGCTCATCGCGATCGTCGCCGGCTACGGACGCCGCATCTCGGGCGAGGCCGACCGCGAGCGCGACCTGGCACTCGATCGCCTCGGCCGGCTCGCCGACGCCAACGCGCTGCTCTACTCGTTGCACCGCGTCGCACAGACCCTGCCCGCCTCGCTCGACATGAACGAGGTGCTCGAATCGACCGTGAGCCGGCTCCGCGGCCTCGTCGACTTCGACGCCGTGCTCATCATGCTGTTCGACGACACCGATGGGCACTGGCAGGTGATCCGCCAGGAGGGCTGTCACCTCGACGGTCGCCTGGGCCCGACCGATCTGCCCCTGGGCATGCGCCAGGCGATCACCGAGAGCCGCGTCGTCATGGTCAACGACCTGGGCACGCAGCGCACCGGACCTGGTTTCGACGGACGGTCCGGGTCGGGCCTGTACGGCGTCCTCACCGCGCGCGGCTCGATCATGGGCCTGATCGCACTCGAGCACCGCGACCACAACAAGTTCGACCACCGCGCCGGCGGCCTGCTTGGCGGATTCATCCCGCCGCTCGCCCTGGCGCTCGACAACGCCCGCTGGTTCGCGCGACTGCGCACCGTCGGCGCCGACGAGGAGCGCACCCGCATCGCCCGCGACCTGCACGACCGCATCGGTCAGTCGCTCGCCTACCTCGCCTTCGAGCTCGACCGCATCGTCGCTCGACACGAGGCCAAGGAGGAGGTCGGCAGCTCGCTCGACCAGCTCCGCGGTGACGTCCGCGGGGTGATCCGCGAAGTACGCGACACGCTCTACGACCTGCGCACCGACGTGTCCGAGGTGCAGAGCCTGCCGGACACGCTGCGCCAGTACTGCGACCGCGTCGCCGAACGCACCACGCTGCGGTTCGAGATCGACTCCGACACCGACGAACGCCTACCGATCCTGCAGGAGCGCGAAATGTGGCGCATCGCACAGGAAGCGGTCGCCAATGTCGAGCGTCACGCGCAGGCCACGAGCGTCACGATCACCTGGCGTTGCGACGCCGGTCGTGCCGCCGTGCGGATCAGCGATGACGGCCGAGGCTTTGATATCGGCCGCGCCGGCCGATTGGACAGTTACGGAATGCTCGGCATGAGAGAGCGAGCCTCGTCCATCGGGGCGATGCTCGAAGTGCACAGCACTCCGGGACACGGAACGAGCATCACTTGTGTGCTCGATCCATCGAGTGAGGCAAACCGCCTTCCTCAGACAGCACACGGAGGAATCTGACCAATGACCATTCGACTGATGCTCGCGGACGATCACCAGATGTTGCGTGAGGGTCTCAGCCGTTCGATGTCCGACGAGGGCTTCGACGTGGTCGGCGAGGCGCGCGACGGAGTCGAGGCAATTCGGATGGCCGAGGAACTGCTGCCCGACGTGATCCTCATGGATGTCTCCATGCCCAACTGTGACGGGGTCGAGGCCTGCCGGCAGGTCAAGGCGCACGGTTCCGAGTCGAAGGTCGTGATGCTCACGATGCACGCCGACAAGGACGTACTGACCAACGCCATCCGTGCGGGAGCCAGCGGCTACCTCGTCAAGGACTGCTCCACCAAGGAGATCGCCGACGCGGTTCGCATGGCGGCTGCCGGCGACACCGTGTTGTCACCGCAGCTCGCCAAGTCGATGCTCGACGAGGTCCGACGTCTCGACGCCCGGTCGAAGACCGAGGAAGAGCGCGTCGTCACCAAGCGTGAGGAAGAGGTGTTGCAGATGATCGCCAACGGGTGCTCGACACCTGAGGTGGCCGAGAACCTGTTCATCTCGCAGAAGACGGTGAAGAACCATCTCGCGTCGGTGTACGAAAAACTCGATTCACGCGACCGGACCCAGGCCGTGCTCCGCGCCGTCCGCATGGGGATCATCAAGCTCCACTGAGAGCGTCAAGGAATGGGCCGAATGTCCTATCGAGTCCGCATCGGCAATCACGGATACTTCGGTTGAACATGGCCGTTGGCGACTAAGCATGGCCACCGGCGAC
>JAYTFP010000121.1:0-16214 GCA_043734285.1 Acidimicrobiaceae bacterium | reverse complement strand
CGACGGTCCGACGGGCGGGTTCGGAGGAATCGATGGTCGAGGTCGAGGTCGCACACGACGGTGACGTCACCGTCTGTCGACCGACGGGCGAACTCGACGCCTTCACGGTCCCGACGCTTCGAGAGCAGCTCGCGGCCCTGGCCGGCGCGCCCGAGGTCGTCATCGACCTGGCCGGCGTGCCATTCATGGACTCGGCGGGTCTCGGAGCGCTGATCGGTGGCATCCGCAAGCTCCGCGAGGCCGACGGCAAAGTCGTCGTGGTGTGCGCTCGACCAGCGGTGCTCCGACTGCTGCACACCACCGGGTTCGATCGGATGGTGCCGGTGGTCGCCACCTACCCCGAGACCCGCGCCGCGTTCGACGCCTAACCCACCCAGGGGTCAGGCGGGGGCGGCCCGCCCGAAGAGGTGGTCGCCGAGCGCGAGGAGTGACGCCATGTCGTGCACCTCGAACGGGAGCAGCGGGACGCCGACCAGCGGAGCGTTCGGCACACTGCCCGTGAGGTGCTCGAGGTGCGCGGCCTCCTCCTGCGCGATCTGACGGAGGTCAGCGAGGGCCGTGTAGTGATCGCCGAGCGCCGTGCCCGCAAAGGTCTCGGCGCGCTTGCGGTCGGCCAGCGGCGAACCGTCGCCGAAGTGCGGGTGCATCCGGTTGACCACGACGGCCTTCACGATCAGCGAGCTGTCGGCGAGCTTGCGCGCGAAGAACTTCGCCTCGGCCACGGTGTCGCCCTTCGGTGATGCGACGAGCACGAACGCGGTGTCGTCGGCGGCGAGCAGTCGTTCGACCAGCCGGGCCCGCAGCTTGAAGCCCTCCTCCATCCCTTCGAACGCGGCGAAGAAGGCGATGGCATCAGCGATCACCTCGCCACCGACGACCTTGGCGACCGTGCGAAGGAAGGTCTGGGCAGCGAGGTTCACGGCCTTGACCAGCCCGCGCGTCGGAGCAGTGATGAGCCGGTAGAGACGGTGGTCGAGGAAGCGAGCGAGGCGGCCGGGAGCCTCGAGGAAGTCGAGCGCGTTGCGCGTCGGCGGGGTGTCGACGACGATCAGGTCGAAGTCGGCCTCGGTCGACAGCTCGTAGAGCTTCTCGGTCGCCATGTACTCCTGCGTGCCCGACATCGCGCCGGCGATGTTGCGGTAGAAGCGATTGGCGAGGATCTTCTCGGCCTGTTCCTCGGACCCCGCGTACTTTGCGACCAGTCCGTCGAAGGTGCCCTCGGTGTCGAGCATCAGCGCCGACAACTCGCCCGGCCAGTCGCCGTCGATCTTCGACGGCGTGTTCGTCAGGCCCGCGAGACCGAGTGCGTCGGCGAGTCGCTTCGCTGGATCGATCGTGACCACCACCGCACGACGGCCGGTCCGGGCGGCCTCGATGGCGATGACCGCCGCGGTGGTGGTCTTGCCGACACCACCCGAGCCGCAACAGACGATGACCCCGCTCTCGCTGACGAGTTGCGAGAGCGGCGAGACCGACTTCGGCGATGTCGCTCGTTTCACGACGGCGCACCGCCGATGTCGACTGCGGGGAGGTCGGCGATCGCCTCGAGCAGCGTGTCGGCCAGGAGGTCGAGGTCGGTGCGGCGCAAATCGGAGTTGAACAGGAACGGCAGGTGCAACTGGCCCAGGGGGAGCTCTCTGCCCAGACGCGCGACCTGGCCGATCTGCAGTTCGGTGCGCGCGAGTCGGAAGCCCGCGGCCGCGCGCATCTGGTCGGCCTCGCCGGGGCGTAGTGACGCCCCGATCTCGTCGGCGGCTGCCTGCGGGTCGATCTTCAATCCGTCGAGGATCGGGTACAGCCCGTTCACGACCACGGGACCGAGCTTGATGCCGATGTCGTCCTCGAGGCTGAAGGCGGTCTCGACGAGTTCGTTCACGGGGGTCTCCTCGGGGAGCGTGACGAGAACCACCTGGCAACGCGAGGCGTCGGTGAGGAGATCCTGCACTTCTCGCGCCTGAGTCTGGATTGGTCCGACCCGCACGGCGTCGAGGAGCCCGGCGGCGCTCTTCAGGAACGTGATCGCGTGACCGGCCGCGTGCCCATCGAGGATGATCACATCCGCGACCCCGGAACGCTCGATCTGCTTCACCTTGCCGAGGACCAGTACGTCCTTGATGCCGGGGGTTGCGGTCGCGACCATGTCGAGCGCGCCGCTCGACGCGAGGCGGGCCGAGATCCGTTGCATCCCGTGCTCGCGGAGGTATTCGACGAGCGCAGCATCTGCACTGAGGGTTCGTGCCCGGAGCTCACCCCAGCCCTTGTCCGGATCGGCCGGCACGAGCACGAGCTCGTCGTACTCGAGCTGCGAACGGCCGAAAAGAACCGGGAGTCCCGACTTGCCCTCGACGTCGATGATCAGCGCGCGGAGTCCGCACCGACTGGCCGCGAGGCCGAGCGCGGCGGAGACCGTCGTCTTGCCGACCCCGCCCTTCCCGGCAACGATGGTCACGCGCGGTGCAGTCAGGAACTGCGCAGGATCCACATCTTCCCTTCGGAGGCCTTCGGGTGCGCACATTAGAACCTGCGCCGCCAGGCGGCAGGATCCATCGAGGCAGCGCACTGTCGGCCGAGCCGACACCTCTGGTGTGGACGAGGCTGTCGATCGGCGTGGCTGTGCTCGTCGCCGCGTTCGCCTGGGCGTCGCCGCCGGCGGGTGCAGCGACAGGTCGCAACTGTTCGAATCCCCAGGGCTGCGTGCTGGTCCTCAACGTCAGCGGACTGATCGATCCGATCGAGGTCGACTACGTCGAGCGATCGATGGCAGAGGCCAGTGCGTCGCCGGGTTACGTGCAGACGGTCGTGGTCATCGACAGCGGCGGCGTCGTCGTGTCCGACGCCGAGCTCGACGGACTGGTCGACCGAATGCGCCATCAGCGGGTGCCCGTCAGCGTCTGGGTCGGCCCGTCGGGTGCCGAGGCGCGTGGCGGCGCGGCCGAATTGGTCGCCGCGGTCTCGCAGTTCGGGGTCGCGACGATGGCGTCGGGGACGACGATCGGCGACGGTGGCGCGCAGCGACTGCCCGCCGAGAAATACGGACGACTGCTCTCGCACGGCGACACCGACGTGTGGAACAGGACCATCTCGGCCGAGACGGCCGCGAAGGCGGGACTCGTCGACGCGGTGAAACCGATCCTCGGACAGCACGTCGTCGATCTGCCCGACATGGCGGGGAAATCGAAGGTCGTCACCGAGAACGGCCGCCAGAAGCTCCAGCCGCTGACCGACGGCGTCACCGAGACGTTGCCGCTCGCGTCGCAGTTGTTTCACACGGTGGCGAGTCCCGCCGTCGCGTACCTGATGCTCGCGATCGCGATCGGCTTGCTGCTCTTCGAGTTCTTCACCGCCGGTGTCGGCGTCGCCGGCGCCGTGGGAGCGGTCGCCGCGGTGCTCGCCGGGTTCGGGCTCGGTTCGTTGCCGCTCGCGCCCTGGGCTCTGGCGTGTTGCCTTCTCGCGATGGTGGCCTTCGCGATCGACATCCAGACGGCGATCCCGCGTTTCTGGACCGCGGCCGGACTGATCCTGTGGATCGTCGGATCACTCAACCTCTTCGTGGGCCTGCCTCGCCCGTGGTTCGCGCTCGCGACCGGCATCGGAGGCATGGCCATCACGATGTACTCGGGGATGCCAGCAATGGTTCGGTCGCGATTCGCCACGCCCACGATCGGTCGCGAATGGATGATCGGGCAGATGGGCGAGGCCAGCACCGAGATCAGCCCCGAGGGGACGGTCCGCATCGATGGAGCGATGTGGCGGGCGACCACCAATCGCGCGACACCGATCACCGCGGGTTCGTCAGTCCGAGTGGTCGCGATCGACGGTCTGGTGCTCGAGGTCGAGCCCGAGGAGGGCGGCGCGATCGACTACCGCGAGATGCGGAAGAAGCGTGGCGAACCTGCTCGCGATGGCTAGCAGACCGCTTGCAAATTCATCCCTTGTGAACGTTCACAACGCTGCTTAATGTCCCCGCGGACAAAGGGGGCAGAGAGTGAGCGCACTACCTTCGTTCGAGTCGTGGCAGCACCGTGGGGCGTGCCGCGGGCCGCACGCCGACGTGTTCTTTCCACCGTCGCACTTCGAGCGCAAGCACGACCGTCACGAGCGTGAGCTGCGCGCTCGCGAAATCTGCCGGTCGTGCCCTGTGGTCGGCGAATGCCTCGAGTACGCCGTGCAGATCCGCGAGCCGCACGGCATCTGGGGCGGGTTGAACGAGTCCGAGCGGCGCGTCGTCATCGAGCAGCGCGCCTGACACGACCGCCGCGGAGGCCACGACAGCGGCCCGAGACCTGGTGGGCGGCGGCTACTACCCTTCGTGGTGATGTTCCTGCTGCTCGCTGTCCTCGCGTTGCTGTTCGCCGAGGTCGTGGCGTTCGTCGCGGCGGTCGACGCGTTCGGCGTGGTGATGACGCTGCTCGCGATGCTGCTGTTCGCCGCCGGCGGGGCATGGCTCGTCAAGCGTGAGGGCCTCGAGGCCTGGCGTCGCGTCAACGAGGGCTTGCGTGCCGGCAGGATCCCGGCCGGCGGACTCGTCGACGCGTTCCTCGTGATGATCGCGGGCGCATTGTTGCTCGTGCCGGGGTTCGTCACCGACTTCCTCGGTCTCCTGCTGCTGATTCCGCCGATCCGCTCGCTGGCGTCGAGATCGGTGATGGGCTCGATCGAACGCCGCGTGTCGCGCCGCGTCCGCGTCGTGGGATCGCGCCTCGGGTCGTCGCCTCGCTTCGATCCCTCGTACGAGTCGCCGTTCGAGGCGCAGGCGCGTGAGACGCCGTGGCGGTCGTACCGACGCCCCGACGAACCCGACCCATCGACGTCGGCGGGCGTCGTCGGCGCGACCCCGCCGGACGCGGCGAGGCATGGTGCGGGGCACGGCGAGGTCATCGATCTCGATGCCGAGGAATACTTCGTCGGCGACCCCGCCGGTGAGCTCGAGCCGCCGACGAGTGAGGGATGAGATCGTGATCGTCAATATGGACACACCGGATGCCGGGTCGATCCCGGTGCGCGATGCCGCCACCGTCATGCTGGTGCGCGACGGTGCCGAGGGCCTCGAGGTCTTCATGCTGCGCCGCAATCTGAACTCCGATTTCGTCGGCGGGGCCTATGTGTTCCCCGGCGGGGCCGTCGATCCGGCCGACGGTGGCGCGGAGGTCGAGCAGTGGTGCGCGGGGCGCAGCGACGGCGACGCGTCGAGCATGCTCGAGGTCGAGTCGGGCGGTCTCGCGTTCTGGGTCGCGGCGATCCGAGAGGCCTTCGAGGAGGCGGGGCTGCTCCTCGCGGTCGGTGCCGACAACTCGCCGTTGCGCTTCGACGTCGAGGGTGTCAACGAACGATTCGTCGAACATCGCCGTGCCGTCGACGACGGCGAGATGTCGATGGCGCAGCTCTGCGAGCTCGAGGCGCTCACCCTCCGCGTCGATCAGATGGGTTACTTCAGCCGTTGGGTGACGCCGCTCGGAGCACCTCGCCGTTACGACACTCGATTCTTCGTCGCGCATCCTCCCGAGGGCCAGGTGCCGATCCACGACGACGTCGAGGTGATCGCCAACCTGTGGATCCGTCCGAGCGTCGCGCTCGAGCGCCACGCGGCGCGTGACTTCGAGCTGATCTTCCCGACCGTGCGCAGCCTCGAGGCGCTCACGCAGTTCGAGCGCGCCGATGACGTCGTGCGCCACGCGCACTCGATGAGCCGCATCGACGCGATCGTGCCGCGGATCGAAGATCACGGGAGCGGGCTGCGCATCGTGCTGCCCAACGACGAGGTCTACGACGCCATCACGTCACAGCGTCTCTGAGTCGCCCGATCTCCTGTCGAACTCTGGAGCGAGACGACCGAGAAGCGAGCCTTTCCCTCCAACGTTCGGCGCGCTTCAACTCGCGGCGTCGTGCGCGACAAGCGCCGCGTCGACCGCGTCGAGCAGCCGCGCGGAGCAACCGCTGAGATCGGTTGTCGGTGCGACCTCGTCGACGATCAGTCGCGCGAGAGCCCGGAAGGCGTCTGCGGCAGGGCCCACACCGAGCGCGATCGGCACGCCGGTGTCGCCGCCCTCCGCCACGCTCGCTTCGATCGGGATGCGGCCGAGCAGCGGCGTGCCCGAGTCGGCGGCCAGCTCGTCGCCGCCGCCGGTGCCGAAGATCGCGAAGTGCTCGCCGCCAGGGGTGACGAACTCACTCATGTTCTCGATGACGCCGGCGATTCGCAGGTAGTTCTGGCGTCCCATGTTGACGGCGCGAATCGCGACTTTCTGGGCGCTGCGCGACGGCGTCGTGACGACGATCATCTCGGCGCGTGGCAGGAGCTTGGCCAACCCCATCTGCACATCGCCGGTGCCAGGAGGCATGTCGATCAACAGATAGTCGAGGTCATGGCTCCATTGGACGTCTTCGAGGAAGTGCCGCACGGCGCGCTGCAGGATGAGACCACGCCACATGAGCGCGGTCTCCTCATCGTCGACGAGCAGCCCCATCGAGACGACCTCGATGCGCCCCTTGCCCATCGTCAGTGTGTGCGGGCGGATGCGCTTGGTGCCCTCGACACCGCCGAGGCGACCCTCGATCCCGAGCATCCGCGGGACCGAGAATCCCCAGATGTCGGCGTCGATGACGCCGATCGTCAGGCCGTCGGCGGCCATTGCCGCAGCCAGATTGACGGTGATCGACGACTTGCCGACGCCGCCCTTGCCCGAGGCGATCATGAGTACCCGCGTCGTGGCCGGCACCGCGGTCACCGGCGCGCGTTCGGCGATGTTGCGCCTGGCGGTCGCCATCGTCGCGGCCTTCTCGTCCTGGGTGAGCTCGGACCACTCGATCGTCACCTTGGTGACACCGGGCAACGACCCGACGCGGGCGCGCACGTCGCGCTGGAGTTGTGCGCGCAGCGGGCAGCCCGCTGTGGTCAGCGCCACTCGGACCGAGACCGCGCCGTCGGCATCGACGGTGGCACCCTTGGCCATGCCGAGCTCGACGATGTCGGATCCGAGCTCTGGATCGACGACGCCGCGCAGCAGCGCCATCACACCATCAGCGGTCGGCAGTACGGGTCCTGACACAGGTTCATGGTAGGCCGACGGCCCGACGACGGACCGGTGACAGGTGACCGAACGATGCGGCGGGTGAGGTCGCACCTGGCGGGAATAGCGCAAGGCAGTACCATGTTCTCGGGTTGTGCCGGCCGTTTGCGCCGCCTGGAAGGAAGATTCCGATGATCACCCTCACCGAAACCGCCGCCGTCAAGGTCCGTCAGTTGATCGACCAGGAGGGCGACGACCAGTTGGCCCTGCGCGTGGCGGTTCGTCCGGGTGGCTGCTCCGGCTTCGCCTACGAGATGTTTTTCGACACCGACATCGCCACCGAAGACCTGACCAGCGAGGTCGGCGGCGTCAAGGTCGTGGTCGACCCGTCGAGTGCGCAGCTGCTCGAGGGCGCGTCGCTCGACTACAAGGACGGCCTCGACAAGTCGGGTTTCGAGATCATCAACCCGAACGCCCAGCGCACCTGCGGCTGCGGCCAGTCGTTCAGCTGACGCTCCCAGCTCTGAAGACCAGCTCTGACCATCCAACTCGACGTCAACGGCCTCCAGGTCGAGGTCGCTGACGACGGCGCGTCCCTCCTCGAGGTGCTGCGCGACCGACTCGGACTGATCTCGGTCAAAGACGGATGCAGCCCTCAGGGCCAGTGCGGTTGTTGCACGGTGCTCGTCGATGGGCAGCCGCGGGTGAGTTGTGTGACCCCGCTGCGTCGAGTTGCCGGGCGAAGTGTCACCACGGTCGAAGGATTGGCGCCCGAGGTCGCGACCGAGTGGTCCGAGGCGTTCTGCGCGACCGGGGCGAGCCAGTGCGGGTTCTGCACCCCAGGCATCATCGTGCGACTCGAGGGCGCACGGGCCAAGGGTGCTCGACTCGACGACCGCGCCGAGGTCGACCGCTGTCTCGCCGCGCACCTGTGTCGTTGCACGGGCTGGCAGAGCATCGTCGCGGCGGCCGGGCGCGTGTCACGCGGGGAGACGTCGGGCGACGACGGACGCGATCTCGCCGCGGCATCGATGCGCGCGTCGATCGAGGGTCGCGCTCCGCAGACAGTGAGCCCCGACGTCGCGCTGGGCCTTGGTGGGTTCGCCGACGACACTGCGCCCGCCGACGCGTCGATCGCTGTGCTCGACGCGGATGGTGGAGCCGTCGTCGCGACAACATCGGTCGAGGCCCGTCGCCTCGCGAAGAAGGTGCAGGGCCGTCGCACGACGGTCGAGGTCGCTCCGCCGCTCGAGGTCGCGCCGGGCGACTGGGCAATGACCCTGCGCACCTCGTGGGTCGAGCCCGCTTACCTCGAGACCGACGCCGCCTGGTGTGTACCGGGTGGCGTTGCCGCGTCGCCGCTTGCCAACGGTGGCGCGTTCGGGGGGAAGGTCACCTCCTCGGTCGCTGCGATGGCCGAGTCGCTCGCCAACGGGTGCAACGGACCGGTCCGCGTCCGTTGGTCACGAGAAGACGTCGTGCGCCGCGGTCCGAAGCGACCGCCCATGGCGATTGCGCTCGCCGCGGACGGCAGCGGCACCGTGCGCGTGGTGTCGACCGACGGAATCGTCGATCGAATCGCCTCGATCGACTCGGCGCTCGCAGTCGAGCAGGTCGCGGTCGCCGGGCCGCCGACGTCGATTGCGCCCCGCGGCGCGGGATGGGTCGAAGTCGCGGTCACGCAGGCGGCGTTGCGCGCCGGCGAAGACGGCCGCGTCGAGGTGACGTCGCCCGAGGGTGCGTGGGCGAGTGCGGTGGTCGTCGGCGAAGGAGCCGACGTGGCGATCGACATCCGCGTCCGCTGTGGTCGACCGCTCGACGAGGTGGTGCTGCGGTCGTACTGCGTCGGCGCGGCGCACATGGCGCTCGGCCTCGTGACCTCCGAGGGTCTCGCCGTCGCCGACGACGGCACCGTGCTCGACCTGACGATCCGCTCGTTCGGCGTGGTGCGACCGAGCGAGATGCCGCACGTGACGGTGACAATCGAGGCTGATGACGCCGAACCGGTGTGCGGCAGCGATGCAGTGTTCGCGGCGGTCGCCGCGGCCGTGTGGGTGCATCAGGGTTGCCCGCCCTCGTGGCCGACCGGCCGCCCGCTCTCATCCGTACGATCTCGGCCATGAGCACCCCGATCGGTCCGTACACACCGCTGGTCCGCGCTGGTGACTTCCTCGTCACGTCCGGACAGCTCGGCGTGGGCGAGGGCGGGTTGGTCGAAGGCGGATTCGACGCGCAGTGTCGCCAGGCTCTCGCCAACCTCGGGCGTCTCGTCGACCAGGCAGGCGCGGCGCTCGGCGACGTGGTGAAGACGACGGTCTTTCTCGTCGACATGGGCGACTTCGCCGAGATGAACGCGATCTACTGCGAGTGCTTCGGCGACCACCGCCCCGCCCGATCGGCCGTCGGCGTCGCTGCGCTGCCGCTCGGCGCGCAGTTCGAGATCGAGGCCTGGCTCCACCACCCGGCCTGACGCTAAGGGGCATGAAGCTGGCTCGCCCGCGCCCGGTGCGTCAGGATGTGCGCATGGCCGGAGCCGTCATCATCGTCATCGTCCTGATCATCGCGATCCCCGTCGCCGTCATCATGTCGGGCGGCATCCTCGCCGGCGTGATCGGCCACTTCGTGCGCGTCGACGTCGAGAAGTCGAACGAGGGCTCCGAGCTGCTCGACCTCAACAGCTGAGGTCGCCCGAGCGTCAGCCGGGATCGCGGCGTCCCGATGGCGGATCGGTGCTTTCGCTGGTCAATCCGCCCGGGCGCAGACCCGTGCGATGTGCTCGGCGATCATGATCGTGGGGATGTTCGTGTTGGCGGCCGGGAGGTTGGGCATGATCGACGCATCAGCGACCACCAGGTTGTCGATGCCGTGAACCCGACCGAAGGTGTCGACGACCGCGCCACGCTCCGCGTTCGAGCCCATCGGGCAGGTTCCAGCAGCGTGGTGGTAGACGGTCACGCCCCGCGCGATCGCTGCTCCGAGGTCCGTTCGACCCAGCGCTACCCCACGGCCTTCACTACTACTGGAAGTCCCACAAGCTGGGCGAGCTGTCCGACGATCTGATCGCAGTGATCGCCGACCACGCATCCGAGGTCACCTCGCCACTCACGACGATCCCGATCTTCACCCAGGGCGGCGCCGTCGCCCGGATCGCCGACGACGCCACCGCGTACGCCAACCGGGACGCGGCACACGACATCAACATCGTGGCCGCGTGGCGACCTGAGGACGACAACCCCGAGCGGCACATCGCTTGGGTTCGGGAGTTCTTCGGCGCCTCGAGCCATACAGCAAAGGCCTGTACGTCAACTTCATCAACGATGACGCGCCGGCGCGGGTTCGACAGAGCGTGTACGGAGCGACGAAGTGGGCCCGGCTCGTGGCACTGAAGGACGCCTACGATCCGACGAACTTCTTCCGGCTCAACGCCAACATCGCACCCACCACGGCCGCCCTCGATTAGCGCCTACTTCGCGTAGTTGCTGGCGCCGTACCAATCGACGACGACCGCTGGCTCGTCGCCGACGACCCAGGCGTCGTGTCCGCTGGGCAACGAGGTGACGTCGCCGGGCTCGGCGATGAACTCGGTGCCGTCATCCATGCGGATCGCGAGTCGGCCGCTCAGGTGGTATTGGAAGTGGGGTGCCTCACAGCTGTCGGTGTGGGCGATCGGCTTCACGTCGTTGGACCACCGCCACCCGGGCTGGAACACGAGCCGGCCGACCTCGGAGTCGCCGATCTTGACGATCTCCGCCTGACCGTTCGGGAACTCTCGGATCTCGTCGGCCGAGTTGAAGCTTCGATGTTCGGTCTGTTGCATCGTGCACCATGCCCTCTGGTAGTTGGCTTCTTGTCTCTGTTCACGTATTCTTACTTACTAGTAGGTAGGTATGCAAGGGTCCGCTGGGACAGGTGAGGATGTAACGATGGCGAAGCCCCATGCAGCCGAGGGTGACACCGCATCGATGATCCTCGACGTGGCCGAGCGGCTGGTGCAGAACGGCGGCTTCACCGGCTTCAGTTATGCCGACGCTGCGGGGGAGTTGGGCATCACGAAAGCCGCACTCCATTACCACTTCGCGAGCAAGGCCGACCTTGGTGAGGCGCTGATCGTTCGCTACGCGAGTCGTTTCGCGGCGGCGCTCACCACCGTCGACGACGAGGTCGCCGGATCTCTGGCCAAACTCGTCGCCTACGCCAACCTCTACGGCGACGTCCTGCGAGACCATCGCATGTGCCTGTGCGGCATGCTCGCAGCCGAGTACCAGACGCTGCCGAAACCGATGCAGGACGCTGTCGTGAAATTTTTCGACGACAACGAGACCTGGCTCGCTGCGGTCCTCGACCAGGGTCGCCACGACGACACGCTGCGCTTTGGCGGATCGACACAGGAAGCAGCCCGCATGATCATCGGCGGGCTCGAGGGAGCAATGCTCGTCGCCCGACCCTACGGCGACGTCGATCGTTTCCAGGACGCGGCCGACCGCCTGTTGGCTGCCCTCCGACCCCAGTGACCCGACCCGTCGCGCCAGCGCCTCAGCCCCAGCGGCTCTCGCCGAATCGGTAGCCCACCGAGCGCACGGTCGAGATGAGGCCGGCGTGCTCTTCACCGAGCTTCGCCCGCAGGCGGCGGATGTGCACGTCGACGGTGCGCGCACCGCCATAGTACTCATAGCCCCACACCCGGCTGAGCAGCGTCTCGCGGGTGAACACGCGGCCCGGGTTCTGTGCGAGGAACTTGAGCAGCTCGTACTCCATGTAGGTGAGGTCGAGCGGATGACCCGCGATCGCCGCCTGGTAGGTCTCGAGGTTGAGGACCAGCGCGTCGTACATGATCGTCTCGGCATCGTCGCCGCCCATACCGCCGCGCGACAGCAGATGACGGATGCGCGCCTCGAACTCGACCGGGTGGAACGGGCTGACGCAGAAGTCGTCGAACAACTCGTGGCGCGACTCGAGTTCGGCGAGCGATGAGCCACGCAGCAGCAGCATCACCGGGGCGACCGCGAGGTCGGCGCGACGGATGAGGCGAAGGAACGCGAACGCCTTCTCGGGTTCGTCGGTGGCATCGACCACCCCGCCGCCCCAGGTGCCCGCCATCACCGCCGCATCCTCGGTCGCGCACTTCCACTGGCACCCGGCCAGGTCGAGTGCGCGGGCCACCTCAGCTGCGATCGGGTCGGGCCAGCAGAGAAGAGGTTCCACCGTCGGATCCGTCTACCAGCTCTTCAGGTAACGATCGAGCTCGAACTGGCTGACGTGCGCCTTGTACGCGTTCCACTCGGCCCGCTTGTTGCGCAGGAACCACTCGAAGATGTGCTCGCCGAGCGCCTCGCGGACGAGCACCGACTCCTCCATGCGATCGAGCGCATCCGACAATGACGTGGGCAGCAGGTCGATCTTCGCGTCGCGGCGCTCGGTCTCGGTCAGCTCGAACAGGTTGGTCTGCGCCTCGTCGCCGAGTTCGTAGCCACCCTCGATGCCGGCGAGGCCCGCAGCGAGGATCACCGAGAAGGCGAGGTAGGGATTGCAGGCCGGATCGAGGGCTCGGTACTCGATGCGCGTCGCACTCGACTCCTTGCCCTGCTTCGTCACCGGGATGCGAACGAGGGCCGATCGGTTGTTGCGGGCCCACGACACGTGCACCGGCGCCTCGAACCCGGCAACGAGTCGCTTGTAGCTGTTGACGAGCTGGTTGGTCACCGCCGTCATCTCGGGTGCGTGGGTGAGCACGCCGGCAATGAACTGCCGCGCGACGGTCGAGAGATTCGCGTCGGCCGTGCCGTCGAAGAAGGCGTTGTCTTCTCCCGAGAACAGCGAGAGGTGCGTGTGCATGCCGGAGCCCTGGATGCCGGCGAGCGGCTTCGGCATGAAGGTCGCGTGCACCCCGTGCTGCAGTGCCACCTCGCGCACGATGAGGCGCATCGTCATGATGTTGTCGGCCATCGACAACGCGTCGCTGTAGCGCAGGTCGATCTCGTGTTGCGAGGGAGCGTCTTCGTGAAACGAGTACTCGACGGGGATGCCGGTCGCCTCGAGGCGTTGGATGGTCGCGCGGCGGATGTCGCTCGACGCGTCGAACGTCGTGAGGTCGAAGTAGCTCGCGCTGTCGAGCGGCTTCGGACTCTGCGACGAGTCATCGCTCTCGAAGTAGAAGAACTCCATCTCGGGCGAGCACATCAGGTCGAATCCCGCGCTGCGGGCGCGTGCGAGGTTGCGTCGCAACACCTGGCGCGGGTCGCCCTCGAACGGGGTGCCGTCGAGGTTGACCAGGTCGCAGAACATGCGGGCCGACACCTCGCCGCCGTCGCCCCAGGTCATCAACTGGAAGCTCGACGCATCGGGGACCGCGAGCACGTCGGTCTCCTGCACGCGAGTGAACCCGTCGATGGCCGAGCCGTCGAACTGCACACCGTCCTCGAAGGCCGTCTCGAGTTCGACGGGCGAGATGGCCACGGACTTGAGCTGACCGAGTACGTCGGTGAACCACAGGCGCGCCAAGCGGACGCCGCGTTCCTCGACCGTTCGCAGCACATAGGACTGCTGATGTTCCATCCACGTACCTTGTCCGAACCCGCAGCGATGGCAAGTCCTCGTCGGTCCAGTTCACACAGCATTCACATTGGGGCAACGGATGGGAAATCGCCTAGTTTCAGACTCGACAACGGTTCCGGCCACGTCCTCGTGCGCGGCTTCGGAGCCGTGGTCTGCAACGGTGTCCGTTGCGCACCACAACCAACAGCGACGGGCCAGCCACGGGCGGCCCCTGACAAGAGGGTGATGTCTGTGCCGTACAGGGCTGAATACATCTGGATCGATGGCACCGAGCCGACGCCGATGATGCGATCGAAGACCAAGATCGCTGAAAATGGCAAGGAACTCGGCATCTGGGGCTTCGACGGTTCGTCGACCAACCAGGCTCCCGGATCCAACTCCGACTGCGTGCTGAAGCCGGTCTTCACCTGCCCCGACCCGATTCGTGGCGGCGACGACGTGCTCGCGCTCTGCGAGGTGCTGCTGCCCGACGACATGTCGCCGCACCCGACGAACACCCGCGCCGCGTGCGTGGCCGTCGCCGAGAAGTTCAAGGGCCAGGAGCCATTGTTCGGTCTCGAGCAGGAGTACACACTCTTCAAGCACGGCCGCCCGCACGGCTGGCCGAAGGAGGGCTACTTCTATCCGGCTCCGCAGGGTCCGTACTACTGCGGCGTGGGCTCGGTCGAGATCGCCGGTCGCGACTTCGTCGAGGCGCACACCACCGCCTGCATGAAGGCGGGTCTCGCGATCTCCGGCACCAACGCCGAGGTCATGCTCGGCCAGTGGGAGTTCCAGATCGGCCCGGCCGGCACCGTCGAGGCGGCCGACCACCTGTGGATGGCCCGCTACCTGCTCTACCGGGTGGGCGAGGAGTTCGGGGTCAACGCCTCGATCCAGGCCAAGCCGATCATGGGCGACTGGAACGGCGCCGGCTGCCACTCGAACTTCTCGACCAACGCGATGCGCGACGGCTACGACGCGATCATCACGGCCTGCGAGTCACTCGGCGCGCCGGGCAAGATCGACGAGCACCTCGCCGGTTACGGCCACGGTTACGAGGATCGCCTCACCGGTCTCCACGAGACCGCCCACTTCACCGAGTACCGCTACGGAGTGAGCGATCGTGGTGCGTCGGTGCGCATCCCCTGGCAGGTCGCGCAGGACAAGAAGGGCTACATCGAGGATCGTCGCCCCAATGCCAACTGCGATCCGTACGTGGTGACGCGACTCATCACCAACACCTGCTGCTCGGCGCTCGCCTGACAGAGGGTTCACCAATCGTCGAACGGGGAGGCCTTCGGGCCTCCCCGTTTCGCGTCCGGGCCGCGACGTCGCTCTCCGGGCCTGCGCCGAGAGGCGGCAGGCCCCATCGAGAGCGTGCGCTGTCGGCGAAGCCGACGAACACCCGGCCAGCAATCGCTCTTGCCTATCCGCTCGTCTCCTTAGGATGCGCCCGTGCCCGAACCGTCGACCGTGCGCGTCGCGCTCTGCCAGCTGAACCCGACCGTCGGTGACCTCGCGGGCAACGTCGACGCCATCGTCGCGACGACCGGTCGCGCCGAGTCTGCCGGCGCCGCGATCGCGGTGTTCGGCGAGCTCGCGGTCTGCGGCTATCCGCCCGAGGACCTCGTGCTCAAGCGTCGCTTCGTCGACGACTGTCGCGCCGCGGTCGGGCGGATCGCGGCGGTGTCGGGCGAGTGCGCGGTCGTCGTCGGATTTCCCGAACGATCGGCGGAGGGCGCGCTGTACAACGCCGCCGCGATCTGTCGTCGTGGCGCGGTCGTTGCCGTGTATCGCAAGCAGGAGCTGCCCACCTACGCGGTGTTCGATGAGCACCGCTGGTTCACTGCGGGCGACGCCGATCAGTCGCTGATCGACCTCGACGGACTGTTGGTCGGCGTCACGATCTGCGAGGACATGTGGATCGACGACGGCCCGGTGGCGCGCCAGGCGTCCGCCGGCGCCCGGCTGCTCGTCAACATCAACGGCTCGCCGTACCACCAGACGAAGCTGCACGAACGCGAGGTGCTGCTGCGGGCCCGGGCGAGCGCCACGGCGGCGCCGATCGTCTACGTGAACCAGGTCGGCGGGCAGGACGAGCTCGTGTTCGATGGAGGCTCGATGGTCGTCGACGCGTCGGGCGACGTCGTCTGCGTGCTCGCGCAGTTCGTCGAGGCATTCGAGGTCATCGATGTCGCGCTCGGTGCGGCCGTTGCGTCACCGGTCGCGCCCGCGCCCGTAGGGGAATCGCTCGACGTGACCGAGGAGGTGTGGCGAGCCCTGGTGCTCGGCACCGCCGACTACGTGCGCAAGAACGGCTTCTCCGAGGTGGTCGTCGGCCTGTCCGGCGGTGTCGACTCGTCACTCGTCGCCGCGATCGCGGTCGACGCGCTCGGCGCCGACAAGGTGCACGGCGTGTTGATGCCGTCGCGGTTCTCGAGCGCGGGATCGGTCGACGACGCTGAGGCCCTCGCGGCTCGCCTCGGGATCGAGACACGGGTGATCCCGATCGAGGTCGCGCACGCCGCGTTCGAGTTCATGTTGGCCAACTCGTTCGCCGGTCGCGAGCCCGATCTCAGCGAGGAGAACCTGCAGTCGCGACTGCGCGGCGTCACGCTCATGGCGCTCTCGAACAAATTCGGTTGGATGGTGCTGACCACCGGCAACAAGAGC
>JAYTFP010000120.1:0-9233 GCA_043734285.1 Acidimicrobiaceae bacterium | reverse complement strand
GTCGAGGTCTGGTTGACGATCGCTCCCCCGCCCACCGCCCGCATGTGCTTCCACACGGCACGACTCGCGAACAGCGCGCCGTGCAGGTTCACCTCCATGAAGCGGTGGTAGTAGTCGAGGTCGACGCGCAGCATCGATTCGATCTGCATGCCGTGGTAGATCGCCGCGTTGTTGACCAGGTGGTCGATCCGACCGAACGTCTCGATGACCTGCGCGGCCATGGCCATGCAGCTCTCGGGGTCGCTCACGTCGACACGCACGGCGAGCGCCGCGCCGCCGGCCGCGGTGACGTCCTCCGCGACCCGCTGCGCGGCTTCGAGGTTGATGTCGGCCACGACGACCGACGCACCTTCCGCGGCCAGCGCGTGCGCATAGCCCTCGCCGATGCCCTGACCGGCGCCAGTGATGATCGAGACCTTCTCGTCGAACCTGCTCGCTCCCGTTGTCATGCCTGCGACTCTCCTTCGTTCGCTCCCGCGGCAGCCTTGTTCCGGCGGGCGATGATCGCCTCGACCTGGTTGTTCATCCGCGCGGCGCGAGGCCACCCCGCGTAGTGCGCGATGAAGATCACGATCTCGCGGAGGTCGTCGTCGCTGAGCTCCGCGTTGCCGAGGGCCGCCGGCAGCTGGATCTCGAGCACGTCTTCCTGGCCGGATCCGATGACAAGACCGATCAGCAGAAGCCGCCGGTCGCGGTTGGTCAGGCCCGGTCGCTGCCAGATCTCACCGAAGAGGTGCTCGACGGTGTACCCGAAGAAGTCGCCCGGGCCGTCACTCACGTCCCAGCCGTAGACCTCGGTCATCTTGGCCAGGCCGCGGCGGCGTGCCTCGTTCATCGGCTCAGCGTTCATCGTCGGCTCGTCGCTCATGCCGCTCCCTCGGGTCGGTGGGTCGGATGATGGTCGCTGTGCGGGACGCCCAGTTCGGGCGCAAGGCGATCGAACGCCAGCGTGCCGAGCGGCAGGTCGACGCCGAGTTCGCGGGCGAGGGCGAGCGCGAGGGCGAGGTCTTTCTCGCCCAGGCTGGCGACGTTGGCGAAGGTGTCGTACCAGTCGTCGCCCGGTTGCTGTTCGCCGGCCTTGGTGCGCAGCATGATCGCGCCCGGTCCGCCCGTGATCTTGTCGGTGTGACGCACCACGTCGCCGAGCTTCATGATGTCGATGCCCGCGGCTTCGGCGAGACGCTGCCCCTCGCCGACCGCGGTGAACGCGATGAAGTGCAGCAGGTTCCGCGCCAGCTTCGCGTTGGTGCCGGCGCCGACCGCGCCGAAGTGGACCACAAGGCTCGCCCAGTGCGCGAACACCGGGCGGCACCGCTCGATCGCCTCGTCGGAGCCGCCGACGAGCGCGGCCAACGTGCCCTGGTGCGCGCCCATCGCGCCGCCCGACACCGGCGCGTCGACCAGACCGACGCCGCGCGCCGCGCAGTCGGCCTCGAGTTCGATCGCCGTCGCAGCACGGACAGTCGAGTGGATGGCGATCACCATGTCGGGCCGCGCTCCGGCGGGGGGAAGCGAGTCGAGCAGGCCGGCGGTCACGTCACGGACCTGCGCGTCGTCGCGCACCATCACCGAGATGACGTCGGCGGCCGCAGCGAGCTCGGCGAGCGACTCGGCGCGGCGCGCACCCTTCGCGACCAGCGGATCGCACGCCTCGCGCCGCACGTCGAACACGACGAGCCCGTCGTCGTTCGCGAGCAGGCGCTTGGCCATCGGGAAACCGATGTTGCCGAGTCCGATGAATCCTGCGGTGGTCATCTACGACACTCCCTCGGCGAGCACCTTGGTCTCGAGGTACTCCTCGAATCCCGCGGCGCCCATCTCGCGCCCGATGCCACTCTGGCGGTACCCGCCGAACGGTACGTCGGGACTGTAGAAGAGGCCGCCGTTCACGCCGATCGTGCCGGTGCGGATGCGTCGCGCGACGGCTCGTGCCCGCTCGACGTCGGCGCCGACGACCGCCCCCGACAACCCGAACTGCGAATTGTTCGCGATCGACACGGCGTCGTCATCACCGTCGTGCGAGATCACCGACAGGACCGGGCCGAAGATCTCTTCCTGCGCGACGGTCGCGTCGGGCAGGACGCCGACCAGCACGGTCGGCTCGACGAAGAAGCCGGTCGGCAAGTGGGCCGGGATGCCGCCCCCCGTGACGATCGTCGCGCCCTCGTCGACCGCGGTCGCGATGTAGCCGAGGACGCGTTGACGCTGCGCCTCGCTGACCAGGGGACCCATGAAGTTCGCCGCGTCGGTCGGGTCGCCGTAGCCGATCGCACCGAGCATCGAGACGACGGCCTCGACCCCCTCGTCGTGTCGGGCTCGCGGCAGCAGCAGGCGGGTCGTGATCGCACAGCCCTGACCGGCGTGCGCCATGATCTGGAACGCGACGCCCATCGCGACCGAGCCCATGTCGGCGTCGTCGAGCGCGATGAACGCCGACTTGCCGCCCAGTTCGAGGAACACCTTCTTGATGGTTGCGGCAGCGCTCGCCATCACCTTCCGACCCGTCGCAGTCGATCCCGTGAACGACACGAGATCGACGCGTGGATCGGTCGTCAACTGCGCGCCGACGTCGTTGCCGGCCGACGTCACGATGTTGACGACGCCCGCGGGGATGTCGGTCTCGTCCGCGATCATCCGGCCCAGCAGCGTCGCGGTCCACGGCGTGAGCGGTGCCGGCTTGAGCACGACGGTGTTGCCGGCGGCGAGCGCGGGACCGAGCTTCGCGAGGTTGATCTGGTGGGGGAAGTTCCACGGCGTGATCGCGCCGACGACGCCGGTCGCCTCACGACGGATGGTGCGATGCGTGGTGATGCCGAACGGCGCGGCGAGACCGAGGTCGGTCTCCCACTCGAACGACTCGGCGAAGTTCGTGATCCACTCGAGGCCCTCGACCGGGGCGTCGAGCTGCGCCCCATAGGTCAGCGAGACCGGGCACCCGACCTCGGCGACGGTGGTGGCCCGCAGCTCGTCCGCGTGAGTGAGGAACGGGGCATGGAGTTGACGCAGGCAACGCAGGCGCAGGTCGAGATCGGTCGACCAGTCGCTCACGTCGAACGCGCGACGGGCCGCGCCGATCGCCGCGTCCATGTCGGGTGCGCCGCCGTCGGCCGCGACGCCGATGACCTGCTCGGTCGCCGGGTTCACGTTGTCGTAGGTCGCCCCGGACGCGGCATCGACGAGCTTGCCGTCGATCAGCATGCGGGACTCTGACCAGAGGTCGTTCATGTCAGTCCCAGAATCCGATCGGGCCGCGGCCCACCGGGTAGCGACACGGCTGTTCCTTTCCCGCGGCATCCATGCGTCGCTGCATGCCCTCCGACAGGGTGCCCTCACGGAACATCTGGATGAACAACGCGGTCGCGTTGCCGACATCGAAGAAGTCACGCTGCCACGACCACCGGAAGTTGCCGCCATATCGGAACCAGCTGCCGCCGATGCCGGCGACCTCGTACGTCCCACCGTCGGGCTTGGTGGCCACCTGCTTCCACAGTCCGATGACCTCGCCCTGCTGATCGTCGATCAGCACCTTCTGATACGGGTACTCCCACCCGTCGAGGCCGCCCATCTCGACGCCCAGCGCGACGTCGCGGATCTCGTCGCGGCCGACCGCCACGAAGTCTTCGTTCGGTCCGTAGTTCCAGGCGTAGGTGGCATCGGCCGTGTAGAGCTCGGCCATCGGGCGCCAGTCACCGGCGGCCTCGCCGTCGCGGTTCGCCTGCAGCCAACGCTCGACCATCTCTTCGAGCTCGGCTCGTGGGTACGCGGTCATGACGGGTCCTCCTGTGTTCTCGCCGAGGCTTCCGCCTCGGACCCGGTTTCGAGACGCAACGCGTGCGTTGGGCAGTACTTGATCGCCATCTCGACGCTCTTTCGGTCGGCGCCCGCGAGCGCCGACTCGTCGACGACGACCTGGCGGTCGTCACCGACCGAGAACACGTCGGGCGACTCGGACTCGCACACGCCGTGGCCCTGACAGAGCACGCGGTCGACGACGATCTTCAGAGCCGCGCTCACCGCACCCGCCTCCGGTAACGCACGACGCACGGCTGCTGCAGCTGAACGACCATCTTCGAGTGGTCGTTGACGTAGCTCTCGGGCGGCTGCGCGAGCTCGAAGGTCCAGTCGTTCAGCAGGATCGACAGGATCGCTTTGAGCTGCATCATCGCGAAGGCCGCGCCGACGCAGCGGTGGCGGCCGGCGCCGAACGGGATCCAGTTCCACGGATTCTCGACGTCCTCAATGCGCGGCGCGAGGTACCGCTGCGGATCGAACATGTCGGGGTCGGCGAACGACTCGCCGATCCGGTTCGAGACCGCGGGAGTCGCGCCAACGAGCTTGCCGGGATCGATCGTGAACCCGCCGACCTCGACCGGCGTCTTCGCGACGCGCAACAGGAGGATGAGCGGCGGGTGGAGACGCAGCGCCTCTTTGATCGACGACTCGACCATGGGCATCTCGCGGAGTGCCTGGTAGCTGACCTCGGCGCCGTCGCGGTAGAGCTCATCGAGTTCGGCGAGGGTCGCTGCCATCGCCTCGGGGTGGCGGAGGAGCTCGATGAGCGTCCACGACGCCGTACCCGAGGTGGTGTGGTGCCCGGCGAACATCATCGAGATGAACATGCCGGTGACCTCGTCCGCGCTGAACCGCGGCGAGGCCTCGTCGTCGGTGATCGACATGAGGACGTCGAGGAGGTCGCGCTCGTCGTTCGGGACCACCTCGTCGGACGCAGCGCGGCGATTCATGATGTCCTGCACGAGCGCGACGAGTCCGATGCGGGCCGCGTCACGCCGGCGGAAGCTCTCGATCGGCGCGTAGGGGTCGACGAACGCGATCGCATCGGTGCCCTGTTCGAGGTCGTGGTAGAGCTCGGCGAAGCGACGGTCGAGTTCGTTGCGGAACCGATGACCGACGAGACAGGCGGACGACGTGTAGATCGTCAGCTCGGCGAACCAGTCGAGGAGGTCGATCTCGCCCTCGTCGGACCACTGGGCGACCATCTTCTCGGTCTCGCCGGCGATGGTCTCGGCATGGCCGCGCATGAACTTGTCTCGCAGCGCCTGGTTGTGGAGCATCTCGCGTCGCCGCTCGGGTGATGCGTCGAAGACGACACCCTCACCGAAAATCGGGGTCATGAAGGGATAGGCCTCGCCTTGGTCGAGCTCTTCCTCCGAGGCGCGGAAGAAGACCTCGTTGGCCTCGGCGCCCGAGAGGAGGACGACCGGTCGATCGGCGAGGAGGAACTCGCCGACATCGCCGCACTCGGCGCGGACCCGCGCCATCAGGCCGATCGGGTCGTGGCGGAGTTCCTCGAGGTGGCCACCGTCGGCGATGCCGCCGGAGACCTTCGGGATGGTGGCGGTCATGAGGGTCCTCCGTCGTGAGTGGGCGCCGGACGAACCGGAGCTTCCGGTTGCACCTCGATCACCGCGAGCTGCGCGCCCCGCCGCACCGACACCATCGCCACGATCGCGGCCGCGACGTCGGACGCGTCGAGATAGCCGTGGTGGCGCATGAAGCCCCATCGGGTCCACAGCGAGAGCACCGTGTCGATGTCGGCCGGATCCCACGTGGACCCCTGCTCGGTCAGCGACGGCCCTGGTCGGACGATGCCGACCCGCACACCGGTGCCTTCGAGCTCCATTCGCATCGCCCGGGCCATGCCTTCGAGTCCGCTCTTCGACGCCACGTAGGGCGACATGCAGGGGCGCGGCGACAGCGCCGCGTCGGAGGTCACGAACACCACGTCGCCGCGTTGGCGCTCGACCATGGCGGGTACGAGATGACGCACGACACGTTGCGGGCCGAGCAGGTTGACCTCGACCTCGCGGGTGAAGGCCTCGGGGTCGGCATCGACGGTCGTGACCGGTAGGACGTTGCCGGCGTTGCTGATGACGATCTCGATGGGGCCGAGTTCGGCAACGGCCCGGAGGGCGAACTCCGACACCGAGTCGGCCGAGTGCAGGTCGAGCGGAACGGCGACGGCTTCGCCTCCTGCCTCGCGGATGGCGGCCGCGATCGCCTCGCACCGCTCGACGCGGCGTGCACCGAGCACGACGGGATGGCCGATCGCAGCGAGGGCCGACGCGGTGGCAGCACCGATGCCCGACGAGGCGCCGGTGACCACCGCGGCCCGACGATCGGGATGCGCCGGCGCGCTGCTCATCGCGGCACCACGGTCGCGGGCAGCGAGGCGAAGCCGCGGACGTTGACCGAGTGGACCCGCAGCGTTCGGTCGAGGTCGATCTCGTAGTGAGCGCATCGGCCGACGAGTTCGGCGAGGGCGACGCGGGCTTCGAGGCGGGCCAGCGAAGCGCCCATGCAGAAGTGGCGTCCGGCGCCGAACGACATCATCTGCGTGGTATCGCGACCGAGGTCGTACTCCTCGGGACGGTGGAACACCTCGCCGTCGCGGTTGGCCGCGCCGACCAGCAGCAGCACGCGGTCGCCGGCGGGGATCGTGCCGCCGTGCATGTCGACGTCGTGCATGGTGATGCGCGCCAACATCTGCGACGACCCGTCGAAGCGGAGCGTCTCCTCGACCCATGCATCGACCGAGGCCGCGCCCGACCACACCGCGACGCGCTGACTCTCATGCACCTGTGCCCAGTAGGCCGCGTTGCCGAGGAGCTTCGTGGTCGTCTCGTTGCCGGCGACCACCATGAGGAAGAGGAACGCGACGATGTCGTCGTCGTCGAGACGGTCGCCGTCGATCTCGGCGACGAGCAGCGCCGAGGTGAGGTCGTCGGTGGGATTCGCGCGGCGCTCGGCGATCATGTCGGCGTAGTAGCCCGCAAGGATGAGTGCCGCTTCGATCCCCGCCTGCGGCACGTCGTGGACGCCCTCTTCGCGGTGCACGAGCAGATCGGCGAGGCGGCGGAGTTCGTCGCGGTCGACGACGGGAACGCCCATGAGCTCGCTGATGACGTCCATCGGGAGCTTGCCGGCGAAGTCGCCGATGAGGTCGAGCTCACCGGCCTCCATCGCCTTGTCGAGATAGTCGATCGCCAGCTCGCGGATGCGGGGTTCGAGGTCGACGACTCGGCGCGGCGTGAAGCCGCGCGAGACCAGCGCGCGCATGCGCGTGTGGCGGGGCGGGTCCATCGCCAGGAACGACATGGTCTTGTGCGCGTGCGGTCCCGAGGCGAGCTTGTCGAGGCTGACGCCGTGGCTGTTCGAGAACGTGGCCGAGTCGCGGAACGCGGCGCTCACATCCGCGTGTCGCGAGAGTGCCCAGAAGTCGAGTTCGTCGTTGCGGTAGAGCGGTGCCTCGACGCGGAGGCGAGCGTAGGTGGGGTACGGATCCTCGTGGATCTCGTAGTCGTAGGGGCTGTAGGTGGGCCGGCTGTTGGTCGGAGAGCTGGTCGTGGTGGTCATCGGTCGGTCGCGCCCATCGTGAGAGTCGCGACCTCGGCAAGGCGGCCGCCGATCTCGGCGTAGGAGAGGTGCCCCATCCCCGCCTGGAGCATGGCGCCGGAATAGGCCAGGTCGAGGACGCGGACGACGGCATCGTCGATGTCGACGCCGAGCGCGTCGATGATGCGACGGTGCACCTGCGCGCCGACGCGGTCGCGGAGCGCCTTGACCTCGGGGTCGCGGGCGAGCATGGCGGCGGTGCAGGCGGCGGCGAGCTCGGGTTCGTCGGCCACGAGCGTCGCGACTTCGCGCAGCGCCTTGGCGACGCGGGTGACGGGCGACTGGCGACGGTCGATCTGCACGGGCTCGAGGGTCGAGATGCGACGCCAGAAGACCTCGGCGATGAGGTGATCCTTCGACGTGAAGTAGGTGTACGCCGTGGCGGGCGCGACACCGGCGATCGCGGCGACGCTGCGGACGGTCAATCCCTCGTAGCCCTCGGCTCGCACCTCGACGACCGCCGCGTCGACGAGGCGCTGCACGGTCTCAGCCTGGCGGTCGCTGAGGCGCCGCCGCGTGGGCTCGGTGTTGATCTCACCCGGAACAACGAGACTGGACATGTGTCCAGACACTAGTATGGACACATGACCGATGGCAACCATTCCCTCGACGACTACAGCGGCGAGTTCCAGGCCGACTTTCGCTACGAAGACCTCTCGAAAGAGGCGCTGGTGAAGCTGGCGCGTGAGTACGCGCTGATCGTGCATCTACTCGACCGGTCGATGTGCACCGCCATCGGCATGCGGTACGGGCAGAAGGTCGTCGAGGAGTTGGCAATCGAAGAGTGGCGCGGCGCCTCACCGATCTACACCGAGCGGATGCGCGAGGTGATGGGCATCACCGGCGACACGGTGGCCGACATCTTCAAGTGCCTCCAGCTCGACCCCGGCTTTCCGCACCACTACATGGACGTCCGCTACGAGGTCGTCGACGATCACCACGGCTTCTTCGAGCTGGCGCACTGCGGCGCATTGATGGACGTCGAGCCGTTCGGCGAGGTCGCGGTGGTGAGCATGTGTCACCACATCGAGGACCCGACGTTCGACGCGACCGCGCAGGCGATCAATCCGAAGGCGCGTGTTCGTCCGGTGCACCGCCCGCCGCGGCCGTCGGGCGACTCGCTGCCCCACTGCCGTTGGGAGGTGATCATCGACGACGACACGGTCACCGTCGACGAGGCACAGATCACGACGATGACGAGGGGTACGACCGCGGCGACGTTCCAGTTCCCGCCTATGCGTGACGGCACGCCGCATCTGCCTCTGCGCCCGATGCCGCCGCTGCGCATCGTGCGCGACATCGACTGACTCCTGGGAGGGTTGGGCCGGCCCGGTCCGCGTCGACTACACCGCCCTGAGCGCGAATCGGCGAATCCATCCTCAAACTCGTCATCACCCGCGGCATCGACGTCGCCCACCAACGCAGAACCGCGGAGGTGGGGCCCATTCAGGACCCCACCTCCTTCGATGTCAAGCTCGTATCAGATGCCTGTGCAGACGCCGATACCAGTGAGACCGGCCGGATTTGCAGGGGTATTCGAATCGGTCCAGCGGCCCGCGGGACTGGACTGCAGGTAGTTGGTGAGACCCGTACCGACGAGCGTGGCCAGCGTTGCCGGGTACACGTTGCCACCCGCGCTCGCACGGTACGCCTCGAGCGCCGTCAAGATGGTCGTCTTCTCGGTCTTGCACGCCTGCGTCTGGGCGTTGGCGGTCGTATTGCCCACGGCGAACACCACGACAGCGGCAAGGATGCCGAGGATCGCGATGACGACGAGGAGCTCAATCAGGGTGAAACCACCCTGGCCACGGCTCTGAAGT
>JAYTFP010000119.1:0-12968 GCA_043734285.1 Acidimicrobiaceae bacterium | reverse complement strand
CCGAGCACCTCACGATCTTCCAGCGCAGCGCGAACTGGATCATCCCGAAGCCCGACCGCGTGATCGAGGGATGGCGTCGCTGGCTGCTCGAGCACGTCGGCGCGACGCAGAAGTTGTCGCGCTGGTCGACCTACTGGCGTCTCGAGTTGAACTACCGGCTCATCCTCGAGGGCAGCCTGCTCGGGCGACTCATCAAGTGGAAAGCGACGCCAGAACTCGAGCGGATGGTCACCGACTCGGTGCCGCGCGACGCATTGGTGCCCGACTACTCACCCGGGTGCAAGCGGGTCCTGATCTCGAACGACTGGTACACGACGCTGCTGCGGCGCAACGTGTCGGTCGAGCTGTCGCCGATCGACCACATCGATACCGACGGAATCGTCACGTCGGACGGCGCACACCACATCGCCGCCGCGATCGTGCTGGGCACGGGCTTCCAGACCACCGAGTTCCTCGCGCCGATGTCGGTGATCGGTCATCACGGCCTCGACCTCAACGATGCCTGGGAGCGCGGCGCGGAGGCCTACCTCGGCATCAGCGTCGCCGGCTTCCCGAACTTCTTCATGCTCTACGGACCGAACACGAACCTCGGCCACAACTCGATCATCTTCATGATCGAGAGTCAGGCTCGATACATCTCGAACGCGATCGCCCACATGATCGAGCACGACCTCGACTGGATCGACGTTCGCCCCGACGTCATGGACACCTACAACTCGCAGATCCAACGCAACGCCGCCGACACGGTGTGGGCCGGATCGTGCAGCAGTTGGTACAAGAACGACGAGGGCCGCATCACCAACAACTGGCCGCTCTCGTCGTTCGGCTACTGGCGACGCACACGTCACTTCTGGCCCGGTGACTTCGCACGACACCCACGCCGCATTGCGGTCAAGGCATGAACATCGGCGAGCTCCTCGAACTCACCGAGGACGGGCCCGACACGTTCTTCGGTGGGGGACCGAAGTATCCGTGGGGCGGCCTCTACGGCGGTCAGATCGTGGCGCAGGCGCTCCGCGCGGCCGCAGCGACGGTCGAGCCGCACTTCGAGGTGCACTCGTTGCGCGCCTACTTCATCCGCCGTGGCGATCACGAGGAGCGCGTGCGTTACGACGTCGATCGCATTCGTGACGGCAGGTCGTTCTGCACGCGCCGCGTCGTCGCGGTGCAGGAGGTGGGCGCGATCCTCAACCTCGAGGCGTCGTTCCATGTGCCCGAGAGCGGTTTCGAGTTGCAGCCGATCGCGAGTCCGATGCGCGACGCCGACCCATCGGTGACCGACCCTGGCGCGCTGCCCGACACGTCGTGGAGTCCCTCGTTCCAGCGATCATTCGTGCCGAACGAGGCGTTGGCGGCCAGCCCTCGAGCCGGCCGCGGGCGAGTCGTCGCGTGGCTGCGCACCGCTGATGCCCTCGCCGACGACCAATTGCTGCAGCGTTGCGCCATGGCGTTCCTGTCGGACGATCTCCCGACGGATGCGGTCGTGAGGGCGCATCCGTTGGGCCGTGAAGACCCCGAGGTCCTCTATCAATCGATGTTCAGCGCGAGCCTCGACCACACGATCTGGTTCCATCGGCCGATGCGCGCCGACGAGTGGCACCTGCATGATTTCGTGTGTCAGAGCTTCACATCGGGCCGCGGTCTCAGCGCCGGCCAGATCTTCGACCTCGAGGGCAACCACGTCGCGAGCGTCGCGCAGGAGGTGCTCCTTCGTGATGTCCGATCACGCGAAAGGGCATGAGAGTCTGCGCCTAGGGCTGCGAGGTAGACAGACGTGGGTCGTCGGCACATTCCTGCTGGGTGAAAATGCCTGAAAAGTGTGCCACGGGTCCGATAGGGGCCTACACTTCGCTCTCGGCGCTGTGATGACACGAGCGGGTTTTTCACTACGCCGAAGTGGTTGGAACTATCGTGGGCTCGACATGTCCTGTCGGGTTGCGGAGCTGGGCTGGGCTAAATGGCGGAAACGCAGGGTTGTGAGCACCAATGAGCGCTGACTCGGCAATCACGCCGTCGCGCACGCTCGAACCCAAACAGCGGGCTCGCACCCGTGCCGAAGAACTCGTTGCGCTCAGCGAGAACAACGTTCCCGAACCGGTGACCGAAGCAGCGATCGTGCGCCTGCCGGTCACGCACGCCGACGGCGCCGTCACCACGGTGAGCCGCCGTCCGTCGTTGCAGCTCCGCCGTCTGCTCATCGTCTTCGACGTCGGCTCGGTGGTCTCAGCCTGGGGTCTCGCGGTGATCGCGTCGGCCGCGGTCTTCCGGCCGCTCGCCGGTTCATGGAAGACCGCCACCGCCCAACTCGTCCTCACGGTCGCGATCCAGCTCGTCGCGATCGCTACGCAACGGCTGTACCTCGCCCGCGTCTCGTCGGTCCGCTCGATCGAACTGGTTCGTCTGACGCGCTCCGCCGTGATCGCCGGTGTCGGCGCGCTCTACGTCGGATCGTTGCTCCACAGTGATTTCGACGTCAATCGAGCGATCCTCGGCGCCGCCGTGTCGCTCACACTGCTCAGTCTGTTCCGCGGCATCTACAGCTCATGGCTGCGCGCCGGCCGGGCCCGAGGGTTGTACAGCCGTCCGATCGTGATCGTCGGGACCAACGAAGAGGGCCTCGAACTGTGGCGCCTCCTCGACACGCATCCCGAACTCGGCTTCCGCGTCGTCGGTGTCACCGGACGCAAGCTCGACTACGACCGCTGGCCGAACACCGTGCCGTACCTCGGTGCCGCCGAGGCCACGCTCGACGCGCTCGTCGCCACGTCGTCCGACGGCGTGCTCGTCGCGTCCAGCGCATTGGGGCCGAACGAGCTGAACGCGATCTCTCGTGAACTGCTTCGCCACGACGTGCATGTGCACCTGTCGAGCGGCCTCAAGGGCATCGATCACCGTCGTCTTCGCTCGCTCCCGATGGCGCACGAGCCGATCTTCTATCTCGAGCGCGTCCGCCTGACGCACTCGCAGGTGCTCATCAAGCGGGCGCTCGACCTCGTGCTGGCCACGAGCGCACTGATCCTCGTCTCACCCGTGCTGATCCTGGCCGGCCTCGCCGTTCGCCTCAGCGACGGTGGCCCGGCGTTCTTCCAGCAGCGGCGCATCGGGCGCGACGGCAAGGCGTTCACGGTCTACAAGCTCCGCACGATGGTGCCCGACGCCGAGGCGCGTCTGAGCGAGGTCGTCGCGTCGGTGGGCAACGCCCGCGACGACATCCTGTTCAAGCTCGACAACGACCCACGCCGCACGCGGGTCGGCAAGCTCCTCGAGTCGGCGAGCATCGACGAGTTGCCGCAGCTCTTCAACGTCGTGCTCGGCACGATGAGCCTGGTCGGCCCACGCCCGGCATTGCCGAGCGAGGTCGCGAAGTTCGACGACGAGCTGCTCACTCGCCTCAGCGTGCCACCCGGCATCACCGGCCTCTGGCAGGTCGAGGCCCGCGACAATCCGTCGTTCTCGGCCTACAAGCGTCTCGATCTCTTCTACGTCGAGAACTGGTCGGTCACGCTCGACCTGGTGCTGATGATCGAGACCGTGTCCGCGGTCTTCGCCCGGCTTCTCGGCCGACGCCGCAGCAGCGCCAGCGCCAGCACCACCAGCTGATCCGTCGCGAGTCAGCCAGAGCCGGTGACGCAGGAGATCGCGCTCAGCAGCACCTCGGCCGTGGCGAGCTGGTCACCTGACGAAGAGAAGAACTTGGCAAGCGTGAGCGGGCTGAGTGCGCGGAGCCTGTCGTAGAGGCAGCCCGCGAGCACGGGATTGCCACCCTGGTTCTTCGCCGCGTTCACGATGTCGTCACGGTTCAAGAAGAGCAGCGGGTTGAGTTGCGAGAGGTCTGTGCCGGGCGGCAGGTAGATCTGCGTCGGATCGAAACCGGGCGGCGGGCCGAAGCCGAGCGGGCTGAGCCCGGCCGCGAGTAGCGGGCTGAGGAGCAGCAGGAGCTGGCCCAGCTCCTCTGGCTTGAGCTTCGACGTGTCGACATTCAGCTTGAGCTTGTTGAGGTCGACCTTGGCGATGTCTTGCAGTTGTTGCTGCTGCGCGCCGGTGAGGCCATGGATGAGTGCGGCGATGAGCAGCGACGTCTGGTCGGGCGTGAGTTTCGACAGGTCGAGATGCTCGAGGTCGAGTCCGGGGATGTTGCCCGAGTTGAGGACGGTTGCGCCCGAGAGCAACTGCTGGAGTTGAGTCTTCTGTGCCGCGGTGAGTGAAGCGGAGAGGAGTGCGCCGATCTGGTTGGCGGTGCCCTTGGGGATCGCAGCCGTCGAGGCGCCCGCGGTCTTGGCGAGCGCGGACACCGAGTCGAGCCCGATGGAGCCCGAGCCGCCACCCGACGTGCTCAGCAGCGCGAACAGCGTCGCGGAGTCGAGGCAGGGGGCGATCGCGACGACGAGTCGCGTTCCCGTGTCGGGGCTGACCTGCTGCAGCGCGGTCAGCGCGGCTGGAGCGCTGATGCCACCACTCGGCCCCTGAGAGGCCTTGAGCGCCCGGAACAGCACGCCGATGTCCTGGGCGACCTGCGGGTTTGCAGAGATGCCGTTGTAGACGCAGGTGGCCTGTGCGTCGCTGAGCCCGGCCGTCGTGAGGAGAGCGACGACCTGGTCACGGGGCGGCAACGCGGGCGTCGACGTGGTCGTCGTGCCGCCGGCGTCATCGACCGGCGTGGTGTCGAGTGGCGTGTCGCCGCTCGACCGTGACGACCGAGCGAGCGAGATGCCAGCGGTGACCCAGTGGGGCGCGGGATGCGAGGGCGCTGTCGTGTTGGTCGGCTTCTCGTCAGCCGCGCCGATGTCGTTGGACGCGGAACAGCCCGAGACGACACCGAAGGTGACGAGGACCGCGAGCAGGAGAACGAGTCGCTTCATTTCGTTGAATGTGATCCCAATTCGGTCAAAAGGGCAACCATTGATTGTCCCACCTGGGTCCTGTCCCGTCAGTTCGGGCAAGGTCGGGCAGTAGCATCGCCGGCCGTGCCCCGCTCACACACCCAGGAGACACATCGCTCCAACCGTGCGGCGTGGCTGCGTGCCGCGGTGCTCGGCGCCGATGACGGGATCGTGTCGACGGCGAGCCTGATGTTAGGCGTCGCCGCCTCGAATGCCAGCCCCAGCACCATCATGACGGCCGGTGTCGCCGGGATGGTCGCCGGCGCGCTGTCGATGGCAGCGGGGGAGTACGTGTCGGTCAGTTCGCAGCGCGACACCGAGCGGGCGGATCTCGAGAAGGAGCGGGTCGAGCTCGAGGAGTATCCCGAGGCCGAGATGCGAGAGCTCACCGAGATCTACGTCCGCCGAGGGCTCGATCGAACGCTGGCCGCCACGGTGGCCCGCCAGATGCACGATCACGACGCACTCGGGGCCCACATCCGCGATGAATTGGGACTCGATGCCGACCGCCTCGCACGACCGGTCGAGGCGGCGCTCACGTCTGCGGCGGCATTCTCTGCCGGCGCGGCCCTGCCGCTGTTGGCGGCGCTCACCAAGTTGTCGTGGGTGATCGTGGTCGTCGCGCTCGCCGCCCTGACCGTGCTCGGTGTCGTCGGTGCGCGGATCGGTGGCGCCGGCAGGTCGAAGGGTGCGCTGCGCGTGCTGCTCGGCGGCGGCGCCGCCATGGGCATCACAGCGGCGATCGGCGCGCTGATCGGCACCGTCGTCTAGCGAGTCGGCTTCTGCGGATTCAGAGCGTGCGCCGAGAGGCGCCACGCTCCATCAGGACAGCGACTTGTCGGCGAAGCCGACGACCACCACCGAGGTCAAGCTGTTGGTTGTCTTACGGGACGTCGACGTCGATCGTGTGCCAGCCCGTCGCGCCGTCGGGCTCGACCGGTGCGAGGTCGCTCGTCTGCGTCGCGCCGGTGCCGTCGGTGGCACGCACGGAGATCCGGTGGTGCCCCTTGGTCGCATCCCAGTCGTACACCCACTGTCGCCAGGCGTCGTCCGACACGTCGTGGCTGAGACGAGCCGTCGCCCACGGCCGATCGTCGACGCGCACCTCGACCGTCGCGATGCCGCGGTGTTGCGCCCAGGCGATGCCGGCGATTGCATGGCGTCCGGCGTCGAGCTGATCGCCGGAGCCGGGCACGTCGATGCGCGACTGGGTCTTGACCGGACCGTCCTTCGACCAGCCGCGTGGGATCCAGTAACCGTCGAAGGCGTCGAGCGTCGTCAGCTCCATGTCGGTGACCCACTTGGTCGCCGACACGTAGCCGTAGAGGCCGGGGACCACGACGCGCACCGGGAAGCCGTGGTCGATCGGGAGTGGTTCGCCGTTCATCCCGACCACGACCAACGCATCGCGTCCGTCGAGCGCGATCTTCGTCGGGAAGCCGCACGTCCAGCCGTCGACCGAGGTCATCGCGATCTGGGTCGCGCTGTCGTGCGGGCCGACCTCGTGCAGGAGCTCGGCGAGCGGCACACCCATCCAGCGCGCGTTGCCGATCAGGTCACCACCGACCTCGTTCGACACACAGCACAGGGTGACCACGCGCTCGACGATGTGGCGGTCGAGCAGGTCGTCGAACGAGAGCTCGAGGGGATGGTCGACCTGGCCATGGATCTTGAGGCGCCAGCTGTCGAGCGTCACTCGCGGCGACACGAACGTGGTGTCGATCTTGTAGAACCGGTCGGCCGGGGTGAGGAACGGGGTGACACGGGAATCGACCGTGGCGTCGGGTCCGATCGTCGCCGCTGCGTCGGGTGAGCCGGCGGGGATGGTCGGCAGCTTGCGTGCGGCATTGCGGATCTGCGCGTCGCGCGTGTGCGTCACGCCGGCCGCCGTGATGCCGAACGTCGCGCCGGCCACGCTGAGAGCGGTGGCTCGTGCGACGAACTGGCGGCGGTTGACGGGCGCGTCCCAGCGGCGGAGCGGCATCGGAGTGATCGCCGGGAGCGTCACCTCGCCGTCGCCGTCGACCGGTTCTTCCTCAGTGGCAGCCGCCTGGTCGAGCACCTTGCCCAACCAGGCGAACGACGCCCACGCCACAAGGGCGCCGATGATCACACCCATGTAGCCAGCGGGGCCGCGTTGACGTACCGAGACGATGCCCACCACCGCGAACACCACGACCCCCACCGGCACGACGGTCGGCGTGCGCCGCGACCACCGGGCCATCAGCGAGGCCGCGAGCCAGAGGATCACGGCGATGCCGATTCCCAGTACGAGCTTGTCGTGGGTGCCGAACGTCTCGATCGCCCAGTGCTTCACCGAGGTGGGGGCGAAGTTGATCACCCGCGTCGCGACGGCCGGCAGCGGCGCGTCGACCGAGGCGAGTGCGGCGACGAGCGATGCACTCGACAACGCCGCGAAGCCGCTGACTGCGCCGATCGCCAGGCTCGGAGCCCATGGCGCAGTCAGGCGGTCACTCACGGTTCGTCGGACTCGTAATCCGACAGCGGGGGACAGGAGCAGACGAGATTGCGATCGCCATAGCCGTTGTCGACGCGGCTCACCGGCGGCCAGTACTTGTTCGAGCGCAGTGATGCCACCGGATACGCGGCGACGTCGCGCGAATAGGGCCGGTCCCACTCGTCCGCGAGCAGCTCGACCGCGGGATGCGGAGCGTTGCGCAGAGGACTCGCGTCGATGCTCCAGGTGCCGTCGGCGACCAGGTCGATCTCACGTCGTATCTGCAACATCGCGTGGCAGAACCTATCGAGTTCCTCGAGCGATTCGGATTCGGTCGGCTCGATCATCAGCGTGCCGGCGACCGGGAACGACATGGTCGGCGCGTGGAATCCGTAGTCGATCAGGCGCTTGGCGACGTCTTCCGCCGTGACGCCCACTTCCTTCTCGAGCGGCCGGATGTCGAGGATGCACTCGTGCGCGACCAAGCCCTCACGACCCGAATAGAGCACCGGGAAAGCGTCGCCGAGCCGGGCGGCGAGGTAATTCGCGGCGAGGATCGCCGACTCGGTCGCGGCTCGGAGGCCATCGGGCCCCATCATGGCGATGTAGGTCCACGAGATCGGCAGGATCGACGCCGAGCCCCACGGCGCCGCGGCGATCGCGCCCACGCCGGTGCGCGGTCCCGCTTCGGGCGTCAGTCGGTGGTTGGGCAGGAACGGCGCGAGATGCTCGCGGACGCCGATCGGACCGACCCCAGGGCCGCCTCCGCCGTGCGGGATGCAGAAGGTCTTGTGCAGGTTGAGGTGGCTGACATCCGACCCGAACTTGCCCGGCTGTGCGAGGCCGACGAGCGCGTTCATGTTGGCGCCGTCGAGGTACACCTGGCCGCCGGCGTCGTGCACCGCGCCGCAGATCTCGCGGATCGCCTCCTCGAACACGCCGTGCGTCGAGGGGTAAGTGATCATGAACGCCGCGAGGCGGCCCTGCGTTGCCGCGATCTTCGTGTCGAGATCGGCGAGATCCACATTGCCCTGGTCATCACAGGCGACGACCACGACCTTCATGCCGGCCATCGAGGCGGACGCGGGGTTGGTGCCGTGCGCCGAGGCCGGGATCAGGCAGATGTCACGATCGAGCTCGCCGCGTGAGCGGTGGTACGCACGGATGGCCATGAGCCCCGCGTACTCGCCCTGACTGCCGGCGTTCGGCTGCAGCGAGACCGAGTCGTATCCAGTGATCTCCGCGAGCCATGCCTCGAGCTCGGCGAACAGGTCGAGGTAGCCGGCCGCCTGGTCGAGGGGCGCGAACGGGTGCATCCGCGAGAATTCGGGCCATGTGACCGGGCTCATCTCGGCCGTCGCGTTGAGCTTCATCGTGCAGCTGCCGAGCGGGATCATCGCCCGATCGAGGGCGATGTCCTTGTCGGCGAGACGGCGCAGGTAGCGCAGCATCTCGGTCTCGGAGTGGTGACGATGGAACGTCGGGTGCGTGAGGAATTCGGTGGCGCGCTCGAGCCCGGCGGGCAATGCGACCAGGGTGGGGTCGTCACTCGTCGCGATGTCGAACTCGGCGATGCCGAACGCGGCGGCCACGGCGGCGATCGTGGCGGGCGTCGTGGTCTCGTCGCACGACACACCGACCAGATCCGCGTTCACGTAACGCAGGTTGATCCCGGAGGCGACCGCCGCATCGACGACATCGCGCGCCCTGCCGGGCGTCTCGACGGTGATCGTGTCGAACCACGTGTCGTTGACGAGACGTCGCCCACCGCGCCGCAGCGCGGTGGCGAGCGCGCCGGTGAGGCGGTGGGTCCGCGTGGCGATGCGACGGAGCCCGTCGGGCCCGTGGTACACCGCGTACATCGACGCCATCACCGCGAGCAGGACCTGCGCGGTGCAGATGTTCGACGTGGCCTTCTCGCGACGGATGTGCTGCTCGCGGGTCTGCAGCGCGAGCCGGTAGGCGGTGCGACCGCCGGCGTCGATCGACACACCGACGAGACGACCCGGCAGCGCCCGCTTGTGTGCGTCGGTCGTCGCGAGGAAGCCCGCGTGCGGCCCACCGAATCCCAGCGGCACGCCGAATCGTTGGGCCGACCCGACGACGGCATCGGCGCCCCACGCGCCGGGTGCTTCGAGCAGGCAGAGCGCCAGAAGGTCGGATGCGACGACGACGAACGCACCCTGCGCCCGCAGCGCGGCCGCCACGTTGCGGTGATCGGCGATCGCACCCGACGATGCGGGATACGAGAGCAACGCACCGAACACCTCGTGCGCGGCGAGATCGGCGGATGGTGAGCCGACGATCACCTTGATGCCGAGCGGCTCGGCGCGTGTTTCGACCACGGCGATCGTCTGCGGGTGGCACTCGACGTCGACGAAGAAGCTCTCGGTGGCGAGTTTCGAAGTGCGGTGCGCCATCGCCATGGCTTCGGCAGCGGCCGTGCCCTCGTCGAGCATCGACGCGTTCGAGATGTCCATCCCCGTCAGGTCGCAGACCATCGTCTGGAAGTTGACGAGCGCCTCGAGTCGGCCCTGGCTGATCTCGGGTTGGTACGGCGTGTACGCGGTGTACCAGGCCGGGTTCTCGAAGATGTTGCGCAGGATGACGCCGGGCGTGTGGGTGTCGTAGTAGCCCATGCCGATCATCGAGGTGAGCACGCGGTTGCGATCGGCGTGTGCGCGTAGCGTCTCGAGTGCTTCGGTCTCGGATTGCGCCGCGGGCAGGTCGAGCGGGTCGCGACGACGGATCGAGTCGGGCACGATCGCATCGATCAGTTCGTCGATCGATGCACGGCCGAGCACCTGCAACATCACGGCCTGGTCGGCCGTGACAGTTCCGATGTGGCGCGTGCGGAACGCTTTGGAATCGATCAGGTCGTCGAGCGAGGGGCGTACGTCAGCCATCAGGCCTCCTGGCGTTCCCCTCTGTCAGTCGAACTTCCAGAGTTACCTTCTTCGAGCGGTTCCTGGGACCTGAGAGATTCCGGGGTGTTGCTCCTTCGGTGCCCGATCGGCCGAGGCCGATCGGAACTCTCCCACTCGAGATCAGCGGCGTCGGTTGTACCGGCGACGATATCAGCTGGCCGATTCGAGCATCTCGGCCTGGCGAGCCCGCTCGCGTCGCCGTCCCTCGACCGCCTGTGGTGGGAGTCGTGCGGAGCGGGGGAGGAATCGCCAGGTGCGACGCACGAACTCTTCGATCACGGTCAGCTCGAGCTGGTTCTGGATGCTCCAGGGGATGCCGAAGCGGTCACGGATCGACGCGGGGATGCCGCCGATCTGGGTCAGCCGGAAGATCGGCGTGAGGACGTGACGCTGCAGCGGCTGGGTCCACGACGGCAGGCCGGGGAGATCCTCGGCGCGGCTGTGCAGGCTGAGGTCGATGACGCGCTCGGCGGCCGGCGTCATCTCGAGCTCGTTCGAGCAGTAGTGGGCCCACTTGGTCACGAACTCCGCGTGGCGCGCCGGGACCGGATCCATCGTCAGGCCGTAGCGCCGATACCACTCGACGCCCTCGAGATAGAGCTGCTCGCGCTCCGGCAGGGTCACATCGTGCAGCGAGAATCGATCGGCGACCTGGTGCACCGAGTGTTGGAACGTCGCATGCGCGAACCAGAACGTCTCGGGATCGAGGGCGTGGTAGTCGCGTCCCACGTGGTCCTTGCCGTGGATCGGACGGTGACGGTTGCGGACCGCGAGGCCGGCCTTCTCGGCCATCGGCCCGGCATAGACCACGCTCATGATCTGTGGGAGCGAGCGGAAGACGCGATCCCACGGGTCGTTGAAGAAGTCGGAATGGTCGATGACCCCGGCGCTGATGGCGGGATGCATGAGCTGGAGCAGCCCGGCGGTCAGGCCGGTGAACGCCATGCGCTGATCGGCCCAGCGCCACAACAGCGAGTCGAGCCCCAGGTCGACCGGTTCGAACCCGCGGGCAGCGCCGATGGACGTGACCTCTACCGGACGACGAGGAGCCATCCGTCGAGTCTGTACTGTTGACGCCGCGTCAGCAAGGACCCTCCGGCCCATGCCGGCCATGGGGCTATCGCGGGCCCATACGTCGGTGTGGCCCGATGCTCGGTTCCAGCGCTCCGACTTCTATCCCCCCGGCCGTCGCGATTCCACGTCACGTCGAATTCACCGCGGTGGAGTGCGTGGGGCACGCCCCGGACGACGGCGTCTCGCGCACATGCAGGAAGCTGCGAGGTTCGGCCTACCCGCCATCCCAGACGGAGACGTGACTACGGGCGAGGCTGCCCTTGGCCATCTCGTCGGAGGGCACGACGAACTCAAGAGTGGCGCAATCCCAAAAGTTCAGGTCGGTCTCGATGTGGGAATCGATCGACAGGACTTGTCGCCAGCTCCTCGCGATCTGGGCTGGCTCGAGTGTTCGGTACCAATCGAAGAAAGGTCCCCCCGCCTGGCGGCGGTCGTATTGTCCCGCGAATAGGAGGTCGCGGTGCTCGTCGAACCACGTAGACGGACTGTCCGCGAAGTAGAGATCCCACACCTCCCCGCCGAAGCCCGAGTCGAACACTTGGGCCACCATGGGCATGAAGCCCTCATTGAGTCGTGGCTCGCCCGCAGGCCACCCTCCAAGGCGGCTGAGCGACGAACCCGCACCGAACCCGGACGAATCGAGCCCAGCCAAGTCGAGCGCTGCGCGGTCGATCGCCTCCTGCAACTCGTACTCCGCGACCTTGCCGGGACCGAAATACCTTCCCTCTGACTTGATGGCGAGGCTGGGCACCCACCGTGCGGGCAGGGGCCGATAGTCCAGACTTCGCTCCATCCTCGGTCCGTCTGGACGAGGGGTACAGACAAGGCCTGTCTCGGGCGGGTGAACGATCAGCGCGTGCTCGACCCCGTAACGCCCTTCGTCGTCGCCGATGAACACCCAAAGCCGTGTGTCGGAAAGGAATTGCGGCAGCGCGGGAGCCTCCGCAAGGTTCACCTGCAAGACGAAGTCCATCAGCTCTCCGACGGAGTTCCTCGGCCACGACTCATTCGGCGGCAGGTCTGGCGATCCACCGATCTTCGAGGCGCCGACCGGCGGTTCAGGCCAGGCCGGTTCTCTGGCGGCTCGGGAGGTGCCGACGTTCGAATGAAAGATAAGACAGGGTCGAGACTCGGCCATCAGGTCATCCGCGACCGAAGCAGCTCCAAGCCGGCCCACCACCTCAAGCAGGCTGGCGAGAAGGGTGGCCCACGGATCTTCGTTCATCGCCGAGATCGTATGTTCAGTGCAAGGTCAGGGCCGCCTGGACGACAGGACATCGGGCTGAAACGACCACCCAGCGGTCATCGTGGCCCGATGCTCGAATCACGGAGCAGCCGCGGGGCTGACACGATCGCCTGGCGATCGCCTGAGCCCGAGGCTCGCCAATTGGCAGGGCCGCGAGCACCTACGCCGCATGCGTGCCCGCGAATTCGGCAAGACGTGGAATCGGGCACTTCGGTGCGAGCGCTTGGGGGAGCTTGAGCTCGAACCTCAGTCGAGCAGGTCGGGCTGGTCGGCGACGATCCACTCGTAGAGCGGATGGAAATTGAGCATGCCCGCGACCTCGTTGCCGACCTGCTTGCCGGTGTGGGCCGCCTGGTCGTGGTCGATCGAGATGGTCTTGCCGG
>JAYTFP010000118.1:0-5510 GCA_043734285.1 Acidimicrobiaceae bacterium | reverse complement strand
CGTGGCCGTGACCACACCGGTGTGGTCACCGATCACGGCGGTGCGAGCGATCGTCAATCACCGCCGTGCGCGGCGCCTCACCGCGGCCCACCCTGATGTGATCCGCGACGTCCGGGCTGGTCGCACGCCACCGCCACCGGGCAACAGGGTCGAACGGATCGACTCCGAGATCCGGCTCTTCATCAGCTCCGACATCCACCGCTCGGTCAGCGGTCGCACCGATTGGCCACGTCGCCAGGGGACGAAGTTCCTCTACGACGCGATGCTCGATCACTACGCCGACGACGAGTGGCACCTCTGCGAGAACGGTGACATCGAAGACTTCTGGCAGATCGGCGGATCCACCTACGGCGCGCTCTACGACGCGATGCGCGTGCTCGGTGGCGTCCTCGAGATCTTCGACCGTCCGCGGCTGCTGACCTCGATCTACCGCGCACACGTCGATCGCGTCGTCGACAACAACCGCGCCACGTACGACCGGCTCGCCTCGAGCTTCAGCCTCGCCGGCCGTTATTACCGGACCGTGGGCAACCACGACTCCCCGCTGTCGCGCAGTGCTGTCGCCTCCCGCCTGCGCGACCACCTCGGGCGGGTTTCCGTCGTCGATCACATCGCACTCGTGGACGCCAGCGGCGAAATGCGCTGCTTCATCTCGCACGGCCACCACACCGACGGCTGGTGCGCACCCGAGCGAGACGGACTCGGACGTCTCTCGACCTGGCTCGCGAACACGCTCGTCGACGTGCCGCTGATGAACACACCCGAGGGACTCCCGCCCGAGAACGCGACGGAGACACTGCTGTCGAGCGCGTCGAACCGGCTCCTCACGGTCAATTCGACCTTCGGCGCCAACGCGACCTACGACTCGCTCGACGAGGAGCTGCTCTTCGAAGCGCTCGAGCCGCTCGTCGACGACGGGCTCTGGATCCTGCTCGGGCACACGCACATCCCGCTGTTCGAACCGTGGTCACGCAACGGCCGGCGCTGGACGCACTACGTGAACTCGGGCTCGGGCGTGACGCGAGAGCTCGTCACCGGCATCGAGTGGGACGGTACCGGCCCCGAACCCGTCGTCCGACTGGTCGCCTGGACCTACGCCGATGACATGACGCCGCCCGAGGCGGTCGTCACCGCCGACCGTCACGGTCGTCCGGTCGCGCGGTTCGAACTCACTCCCGGCGTCACCGGGCGCCTGCATCCCACCCCGTCGCGGTCACCGCGACACGCCGTCGGGACCGACGAGGGTCAGCTCACCCCGGTGTGACCGAACCCGCCGGCCCCACGCGCTGACTCGTCGAGCTCGTCGACCTCGACGAAGTCGGCGTGCGCGACCTGCTGGATGACGAGCTGCGCGATGCGCTCGCCGCGGGTGATCACGAAGTCGGTCTCGGGGTCGGTGTTGATCAACAGCACCTTCAACTCACCTCGGTAGCCCGAGTCGATCAGGCCCGGTGTGTTGAGGCAGGTCACTCCGTGCTTCGCCGCGAGGCCGCTGCGCGGCTGCACGAACCCGGCGTACCCGGGCGGAATCGCGATGGCGAGACCGGTCGGCACGAGTGCACGGTGACCACCCGCGGGAAGGGTGATGTCGACGGATGAACGGAGATCGACGCCGGCATCGCCGGGCTTCGCGTACGACGGTACGTCGAGCCCGTCGTCGAGTCGCATGAGGGGGATCTGGAGCACGGCGGAAGGATATCCGCGACGCCCGGTTACCCTCTCCGGAATGTTGGTGTGGATGGACCTCGAGATGACCGGCCTCGATCACACGAAGGAGGTCATCGTCGAGATCGCGACGCTGATCACCGACGACGAGTTGGAGATCGTCGCCGAGGGTCCCGATCTAGTCGTGCACCAGCCCGAGTCGGCCCTCACCGGCATGGACGAGTACGTGCGCAACATGCACACCAGCTCAGGACTGATCGACGAGATCCGCGCGTCGACGATCTCGCTCGACGAAGCGGGAGCCGCGACGCTTGCCTTCATCCGCGAGCACGTCCGCGAGGCCAATACGGCGCCGTTGTGCGGCAACTCGATCGGCATGGACCGCCGGTTCCTCACGGCATATCTGCCCGAGATCGAGAACTACCTGCACTACCGGTCGGTCGACGTGTCGACCATCAAGGAGCTGGCTCGGCGGTGGTATCCCGCCGAGCTGTCGAAGGCGCCGAAGAAGGCGACCAGCCATCGAGCACTCGACGACATCCGTGAGAGCGTCGCCGAGCTCCGGTTCTGGCGCTCGAGCGTGTTCAAGTAATCGCGCGCCGCGACGCCGGATTCGGTCACCATCCGCCACCGGGGGGCGTCCGAGCTGTGGACTGGTCGACGCGTCGGGCGTCTGCCCCGTCGCCGAGGGGGTCCCGCGATGAATGAGAACGTGCGAATTGCTGCCGCCGAAGCGGTCGGCACCGCGGTGCTGGTGATCGGCGGCTGTGGCACCGCCCTCTACGCGGCACACAATCCGCTCACGACGGTCGGATTCGCCGGCGTCGCGACCGCCTTCGGCCTGTCGTTGCTGATCATGGCGTACACGATCGGACCGATCAGCGGATGCCACATCAACCCTGCGGTGACGCTCGGCATGGTGGTCGCCGGCAAGACCAAGCCGGCCGCCGCGCCCTATTACGTCGCGGGCCAACTCGTCGGCGGACTCGCCGGCGGATTCTTCCTGCGGATCGTGTTCCGCCTGAGCGATGCCGGCCTCAGCATCATGGGCAACAGCTTCGCCTCGAACGGCTACGGCGCTCACTCGCCTGCTGGCTACAAGCTGCCGTCGGTGATCGCCGTCGAGATCGTGCTGACCGCGCTGCTCGTCATGGTCGTCCTCGGCACGACCCACCCGAAGTTCGTCGGCGGTTTCGGCGGACTCGCCGTGGGCGCCACGCTGTGGCTCATCCACCTCATCAGCATCCCGGTCGACAACACCTCGGTGAACCCCGCCCGCAGTCTCGCCGTCGCACCTTTCGCCTACGACTCGTGGCCGATGAAGCAGCTCTGGGTGTTCCTGCTCTTCCCACTCGTCGGCGGCGCGATCGGTGCACTCGTGTGGAAGTTCATCAGCGGTTCGGATGCGGGACCGGAGCCGACGGTCGAGACAGAGCCGACGCTCCCCACCGTCGCCACCAAGATGACGTTGCCCGACCACAGCCACGAGTGACGTCGAGCGAACGGCAGGAGAAGCAACCGTCATCCGACGAGGTCACCGAAGTCGCTCCCGGCGTGCTGCGTCTGCAGTTGCCCATCTCGCTGCCCGGTCTCGGGCACGTCAACTGCTACGCGCTCGAGGACGAACGCGGCCTGACGCTGATCGACCCCGGGTTGCCCAGCCCCGACTCGTTCGCAGCGCTCCAGCACCGACTCGCGCAAATCGGCGCGACGCCCGACGACGTGCACACGGTCGTGGTCACCCACTCGCATCCCGACCACTTCGGAGGCGCCGGACGACTTCGCATCGCGCACGATGCCGAAGTGGTCGCCCACACTCACTTCCGCACGGTGTTCGACCCCCGCGAGGACGACTCGCTCGAACTCAACGCCGTCTCCGATGCCGTCAAGGAACTCCTGCTCGGCGACGGCGAGATGGGCGAGATCCCGATCAGGAAGTCACCCTGGGGCGGCACGTTGCCGATCCCCAGCCGCATCGAGTTCGAGCACATGCGGACGTGGGACGACCTGACCAAGCGCGGGTTCATGACCCCGCAGCCGACGATGCGCATCGCCGACGCGGAGGTTCTGCGGATGGGACGACGCGACTGGCTCGCGATCCACACGCCGGGCCACACGGGAGATCACCTCTGCCTGTTCGACCCGGCCGACGGCATCCTGCTCTCGGGCGACCATGTCCTTCCGTCGATCACGCCCCACATCTCGGGTCTGAGCACGTCGGACGATTCGCTCGCCGACTTCTTCGCCGCGCTGCTCAAGGTCGCCGAACTCGACGGTGTCTCGATCGTGTTACCCGCGCACGGCAACCCGTTCCGCGATCTCGTCGGGCGCACAGATGCGATCGCCCGGCACCACCACGATCGTCTCGACGTACTGGTGGGCATCGGTCAGCAGATCGGCGAGGCCGATGTGGTCGAGTTCTCACACCACCTGTTCCGCGAGCGCTCGTGGGGCGCGATGGCAGAGTCCGAGACGTTCGCCCACCTCGAACACCTCCGCCTGGCGGGGCGCGCACGGCGTCACGTCGAGGGCGGGGTCATGCGATTCCAGATCCTGGAATACCTGGCTGACGGGGTGCGTTAATTCGCTTGACGAGCCGCTTCACCACATGGTGAGGTGGTTCTCACGAAAGACCGAGGCCTTTTCGCCCCGGACGAACCCAAGGCACCAGCCATGCGATACCAGACGATGAGCACCGCGACCACCACCTCGGTGGGCTCCGCGCGCCCGTCTGTCGCGACCTGGGTGCGGTCCCTCAAGCCCACCGCGTGGATTTCGACGCCGAACGTCTTCGACGTGCGCGAGACGAACGCACACGCCGCCGACGGCCCCGGAGGTCTTCCGTAACGAGTCACACTCGCCAACGAAGTCCACACCTCCACACAGGCCGTCGGTTCCACCGGCGGCCTTTCTGCATCTCTGACCCCAGTTCCATCCGCCCAGTTCCATCCACCCCACTACTGACACCACACATCACACCCCAGAAGGCCCTGCCTCAAGAAAGGAATGTGATCCTCATGGTCGCCCAGACCATCCCAGCCACCACCCAAGAGCGTTCGTGGGAAGCCCGCGCCGCCTGCGCCGGACAGACCGGTGCGATGACGGCGCTGTTCTTCTCCGACGAGCTGGCCGACATCGCCTGTGCGAAGAACATCTGCAGCGATTGCCCGGTCATCGCCGAGTGCCTCGAGGCAGCGTTCACCAACGGTGAGCAGTGGGGCGTGTGGGGTGGGCAGCTGTTCGTGGCCGGCAAGGTGGTCATGAACAAGCGCCGCCGCGGGCGTCCGTCCAAGGTTGCGCGCCCCGAGGAGCAGTTGCCGATCGTCCCGTTCCCCGAGCGGCTCCGGCACCTGCAACCCGCGTGACTAGCCTTGGCCCGTGGCTCGCGACGACTCTCCCCCCGATGTCGTCGGCGAGCCACGGGCAGGGCTCACCATCTGGATCATCATCAGCGCCTCGTTGTTCTCCGCCGCGATCGCACTGTTCGTCGCCTGGTTCGTGATCATCCGTCCCGAGGCCGCCAAACGCACCGACACCGTCAGCGTCGACCGGTTCCTCTCGGGAAGTCCGAACGGGTCGACCGGGTCGGCGACCGCCGATGTCGCGAAGGGCCAACCCGTTCCGAACGTCACGTTCCAACGACTCGACGGCGCCGGAACGATCACGCTCGCCGGATTGCTCGGCAAACCGCTCGTGCTGAATTTCTGGGCATCGAGCTGCACCCCGTGTCTCACCGAGATGCCGCTCCTCGAGCACGCACACGCGACGTACGGCGATCGCGTGACCTTCCTCGGCATCGACACGTCCGAGGGAGTCGATGCGGGACGTGCGATGGTGCGGCGTAC
>JAYTFP010000117.1:0-14821 GCA_043734285.1 Acidimicrobiaceae bacterium | reverse complement strand
CCGGCCGGGCGGATCGTCGTAGGGCCAGCTCATGCAGTACACCGTCGACAGGCTCTCGACCGCGGCCAGCACGTCGCTCGTGGCCTTGGCATCGCTCACCGCCTCTCGCACCACCTCGGCGGCCATGGCCCATGGCTCGGGCGACGGCTCCTCCATACGGTGGTGCCAAGTGCGTTGCGCGACCCCGATGATGCACGGCTGGCGCGGATCGACCGAGGTCACCCGCTCAGCGTCCCTGCCAGTTCGGGGCGCGCTTCTCGGCGAACGCCTTGGGCCCCTCCTTGGCGTCGTCGGTGGCGAAGATCTGCTTCGACAACTCGGCCTCGATCGCGTACGCCTCGTCGAGCGTCGTCGACATGCCGCGGATCACCGACTCCTTCGTGGCCTGCACCGCCAGCGGAGCGTTCGCGCAGATGCGCTGCGCCCACTCGATGGCACGGTCGAGCACCCCGTCGGGTCCGACGATCTCGTTGATCAACCCGAGCTCGAGTGCGCGGGTTGCGGGGAACGCCTCGGCGGTGAGGAGGAACTCCATCGCCGCGGGAAACGACAGTTGGCGCGGCAGGCGCGCCGTCGTGCCGCCACCGGCGAACAGACCGCGCTTCGGCTCCATCACGCCGAACGTCGCGTTCGGGGTGGCGACGCGGATGTCGATGCCGCCGAGCATCTCCATGCCACCGGCCACGCAAGGACCATCGATCGCCGCGACGATCGGCTTGTACAAATTCATGTTGCGCAGCACCGCGTAGGTGCCGTCGCTGAGCCGGCACCCGTCGATCTCGGTGACGTCGCCTGCACCGATCTGCTTCGCGAGTTCGGTGATCTGCGGGATGTAGGTCTTGAGATCGGCACCCGTCATGAAATTGCCGGGCACGCCGGTGATGACTGCAGCCCAGAGGTCGTCGTCGTAGCGGAAGTCGCGCCACGCCTTCGCGAGATCGCGGAAGTGGTACATGTCGAGGCTGTTGCGCGCCTCGGGACGGTCGATCGTGATGACGACGATGTGATCGTCGCGCCGGTCGTAGTGGATCGTCATCGCGGTGGCATCAGAAGTTCTGATCGCCGACCGACATCGTCACCGTCTTGGTCTCGAGGAACCCCTCGATGCTCTCGGCGCCGCCTTCGCGTCCGAGGCCCGACGTCTTGTAGCCGCCGAACGGAGCGTTGGGCATCACCGTGTAGCCGTTGATGCCGAACGAACCCGACCGCACGGCGCGCGACACACGGATGGCCCGCTTGATGTCGTTGGTCTGCACCGACGCGCCCAGCCCGTAGGGCGTGTCGTTCGCCAGCCGTATCGCCTCAGCTTCGTCGGTGAATGGGATGACCCCCAGCACCGGACCGAAGATCTCGTCAGTGGCGATCGCCATGTCGTTGCGCACTCCGGCGAACAGGGTCGGGTTGACGAAGTTGCCGATCGCGAGGTCGCCACCGGGCCGGTCGCCGCCACAGATCAACTCCGCCCCCTCGGCGATGCCCTTGTCGATGTAGCTCGTGACCCGGTCGAGCTGACGCTGGTTGATGAGCGCCGAACTGGTGGTCGCCGGGTCGAACGGGTCGCCGTAGGTGGTGATCGACGCGAAGCCGGCCGCGGCATTCACGAAGTCGTCGTAGATGCCCTGCTGCACCAGCGCTCGCGTGTGACATACGCAACCCTGACCCGACAGTCCCATCGACACCATGCCCATCGCGGCCATCGCGACCGAACCCAGATCGACGTCGTCGAAGATGATGTTCGGGCTCTTGCCGCCGAGCTCGAGTGACGTGCGCGTGATCCCCTCGGCCGCGGCGTGCAGCATGCGCGTGCCGACCGCTCGCGATCCGGTGAAGGTGATCTTGTCGATGCCCGGGTGCGTGATGAGCGCCTCGCCCGTCGGGTCAGGCGGACCGGTCACGAGGTTCAGCACGCCCGGCGGCAGGCCCGCCTCCATGGCGAGTTCGGTGAGGCGGATCGACGTCAGCGACGCGAACTCGCTCGGCTTCAGCACGACGGTGCACCCCGCCGCGAGTGCCGGGGCGACCTTCTGCGCGTAGAGCATCACGGGGGCATTCCACGGAATGACCGCGGCGACGACGCCGACCGGCTCTTTCAGCGTGTAGGTGAAGAAGTCACCGCCGGTGTAGGTCGGCAGTGTCGAACCGGCGATGCGGTCGATCCATCCGGCGTGGTAGTCGAAGATGTCGGCCGCGATCGTCGACGAGAGCTGGTAGATCGCGGAGAACCCGATCGGCACGCCGTTGTCGAGGCTCTGGAGGTTGTCGAGTTCGTCGCGGTGCGCGTCGATCACGGTCGCGATGCGTTGCACGATCCGCTTGCGATCACGCGCCTGCATGGTCGCCCAACCGCTCTCGTCGAACGCACGCCGCGCGGCCATGACGGCCGCGTCGACATCGGCGGCCGTCGCGATGGCGATGGTCGTGACGTCCTCGTTGGTCGCGGGGTGCACGTGCGTCCACGTGCCGCCGCTGCCCTCGCGCCAAGTGCCGTCGATCAGGATGCGACCCGGCTGCACACCCAGGCGGTCACGATGGGCGAGGACGCTGTAGCTCATGGCGACGGTTGATCAGTCGGCCACGGCGACGGCATCGCCGGCGACCTTGACCTCGCCGTCGCCGTTGGCCAGCGAACACTCGAGGTCGATCAGCTTCTCGCCGTCGACCTCGCGGGTGCCGGTCACCGTGATGGTCGTCGTCAGTCGCTCGTCGGGCCAAGTCTGCTTGGTGAAGCGGACCTTGTACGTCTTGAGATTGCCGACGCCCACGTAGTTGGTCAGGGCGGTGCCGAGCAGGCCCATCGAGAACATGCCGTGGCCGAAAACACTCTTGAGGCCCGCTGCTTGGGCGGCGACTTCGTCGGTGTGCATCGGGTTGAAGTCGCCCGACGCGCCGGCGTACATCACGAGGTCGCTCCGGGTCAGCGTGTGCGACAGCGTCGGGGCGGCATCGCCCACCTTCACCGACTCGAGCACCAATCGATCTGACATCACCGAACCCCCTGAAATCGCATGCCGACGACCGCGTCGGCGCTCCGCCTCACCCTACCTGACACGCATGTCAGGGAAGTACGGGAGTGAAGAGCAGATCTGCGAGGCGGTCGAGGTGCCACGACGCAGCGCCGAGCAGGACGTCGTCGCCATAGGCGCGGCGCAGTCGGAGGTGCAGATCGTGCTCGAACGTGAATCCCACGCCGGCCAGTACCTGCATCGCGACCTTGGCCGCACCACGGGCGGCCTGGCCCGCGGAGGCCTTGGCGACATGCACGGCCCGTCGACGCTCGCGATCATCCGCGTCGACAGCCATTGCCGCGTACGCAACCGCCGCGGCCGCCTGTTCGTAGGCCAGCGCCGCGTCGACCAGCTTGTGCTGCACGGCCTGGAACGCACCGATCGGCTTGCCGAACTGCACGCGCTGCTTGGCGTACTCGACGCCCGTCTCGACACACCAGCGCGCGACCCCGACCATCTCGGCAGCGACAGCGACGGTCATCCGGTCGATGGCAACTTCGATCGCCGCGGGGTCGGCGGCGAACACGTCGAGTTCGTCGGGCAGCGCGAATGCGTGCGTCGAGCGCGCCAGATCGAAGGTCTCGACGACGCGCGACTCGAGTGCTGTGGTCTCGACGAGCGCGATGCCGCTGCGGCCCGGTTCGTCGACGACGACGGCGACCAGATCCACGAGGTCGAGGTCGACGGCGCGGCGTCGCTCCGGATCGGGATCGGAGGCCGGCAGCGCGACGGTGCCGAGGATCGCGCCGGTCGACGCCGGTGCCGCGAGTTCGTGGCCGACGGCGTGGAGCAGTGGCGTGAACAGTCCCGCTGTGGCGAGGAACGGACCGGGTGCGACCGCGGCGCCCGCCTCGATCAGGAAGAGCGCGAGATCGACGAGTGGCTCTGCGCCGAGCGCGCACCAGTCGCGGAGGTGACGCTCGAAGAGATCTGCGGCAGGACCACCATCGCCCGACGCGGTGGCACGCACGAGCGACGACGGACACTCGCGCGTGAGCAGCAGGATCGCGGTCTCGACCAGCAGGGCCTGTTCGGTGGAGAGCCGGAAGTCCATGTCGACCATCGCCGTCAGCCCTTCGGAAGCCCGAGGACGCGGGTGGCGATGACGTTGCGCTGGATCTCCGACGTGCCGCCGCCGATGGTGCCGGCGAGCGACGTCATCCACGACTTCTGCCAGCGCGCGCCCTCGGAGGCCGCGTCGGGATCGAGCGTCGCGAGGTCGACGCCCTGCAGGTCCATGCCGCACTCGAAGATCGCCTGGCGCAGTTCGGAGTTCGCCAGCTTCATGAAGCTGTGTTCGGGTGCGGACGAACCCTGCGCGAACGAGGCGAATCCCTTGTAGCCCATCGCCTTCAGCGAGAGGACTCGACAGGTCAGCTCGGCGATGCGACGGCGGACCACCGCGTCGCCGTCGACACCGCGCTCACGGGCGAGCGCGACGAGGTCTTCCACGCCGCGCTGCGCGGCCATCACACCCTCGACCCAGAGGGCTCCCCGCTCGTGCGCGAGCGAGCCCATGGTGATGCGCCAGCCGCTGTTGAGATCGCCGACGAGGTTCGACCGCGGCACGACGACGTCGGTCAGGAACACCTCGGCGAACTCGGCGCGCCCCGAGATGTGCCGTAGCGGGCGCACTTCGAGGCCCGGCGTGTCGAGATCGATGATGAGCACGGAGATGCCCTTGTGCGGCGGCACGTCGACATCGGTGCGCACGTAGCAGAAGCACTTCGAGGCGACCATGGCGTAGCTGGTCCAGACCTTCTGGCCGTTGACGATGAAGCTGTCGCCGTCCTCGACCGCCCGCGTCGACAGGCTGGCGAGGTCAGACCCCGCGTTCGGCTCGGACATGCCGACGCACCACACCGTGTCGCCGCGGATCGCCGCGGGCGCCATCGCCTTCTGGTCGTCGTTGCCGAACTCGAGCAGCGACGGACCGACGATCGCGTACCCCCCGAAGTGCACCGAGCGCGGCACGCCCATGCGGGCCAGCTCCTCGAGATACACGAGCGTCTCGGTGGGTGTCGCGTTGCGCCCGCCGAGCTCGGGCGGATAGCCGGGGATCATCCACCCGTGGTCGAACAAGGTGGCCTGCCACTCGCGGGCCCACGCCGGGATGATCATGATGCCGTCGGCATCGGTGTCGTCGTCGTCGCCGATCCAGTCGCGGCCGCGGCGCGCCTCGGGGGGCGCGTGCTGTTCGACGAACACACGCAACTCGTCGCGGAACGCCTCGTCCTCGGGATCGAAGCCAAGTCTCACCTCGGCGTCACGCCTGGGTCACGGGCGATGGGAAGAAGAACGGAGGGATCGAGCCGTCGGTCGGGCCGAGGATCGAGTCGCGCAGCGCCGAGACCGACTCGAGCGTCCAAGGCTTGTCGTCGTTCACCTCGGTCAGGGGACGCCAACCCTCGAGCAGCTGGAGCTGACCGCCCTGCACCTTCACGACCTGGCCGCTGATGCCCGCCGCGGCGTCGGACGCCAGCCAACACGCGACCGCGGCGACGTTGGCCGGATCGAACCGGTCGAACCCCGACTCGTCGGGCTTCATGTAATCGCCCGCGATCGCCTCGGTCAGTCGCGTGCGGGCAACGGGTGCGATCGCGTTGACGCGCACGCCGAATCGCTCGAGCTCGCGGGCCAGCACGATCGTGAGCGAGGCGATGCCGGCCTTGGCCGCCGCGTAGTTCGCCTGGCCGGCGTTGCCGTAGAGCCCCGACTCGCTCGCGGTGTTCACGATCGCCGCGCCGGTCGGCTCGCCCGACTCCTTCGATCGGGCACGCCAGTAGGCACCGGCGAAACGGGCGACGGCGAAGTGACCCTTGAGGTGGACAGCGATGACCGCGTCCCACTCGCTCTCGGTCATGTTGAAGCTCAGCCGGTCGCGCAGGATGCCGGCATTGTTCACGACCACGTCGAGCCCGCCGAAGTGCTCGACCGCCTGGTTGACCAACGCCTCGCCGCCCGCCCACGTCGAGATGTCGGCGGTGTTCGCGGTCGCGGCACCGCCCGCCGCGACGATCTCGTCGACGACCAGTTGCGCCGGCCCGGTGTCGGAGCCCGCACCGTCGGCCGCGCCGCCCATGTCGTTGACCACGACGTGTGCGCCCTCCGCTGCGAGCAGCATGGCCTCTTCACGACCGATGCCGCGGCCCGCGCCGGTCACGACTGCAACCTTGCCGTCGAACACGCCCACTCTTCGCCCCCTTGATTGTGGGTCCGGGCAGGCGTGCCCGGCGAGAACACTCACTGACACGCGTGTCAGGTCGGTGACACTACGCTCGCCTCCTCGCACCGGCAACGAGGAGGACGAGACCGTGAGCGACGAGCCCGACATCGACGAACTGATCCGCTACGAGCTCGACGCCGGGATTGCCCGCCTCACGATCAACGCGCCCGAGCGGGGCAACGCGCTCAATTCGGTGATGCGCGACGGGCTCGCCGACCGGTTCCTCGAGATCTCCGAAGACCTGCGCGTGCGGGTGGTCGTGTTGCGTGGCACCGGCGATCGTCACTTCTGCACGGGCGCGGCATTGGGCGGGCCGCAGCGTCCAGGTCCCGCGAAGCCCGAGGGCGCACCCGATCGAGCGGCGGGCGACGTCGCGAGGATGATCCGCACCGGCTGGCAGCGTCTGATCGCGTCGATCCTCGACTGCGAGAAGCCGGTGATCGCCGCGGTCAACGGAACGGCCGCCGGCGGCGGCGCGCAACTCGCGCTGGCGTGCGACCTCGTGGTGATGGCCGACACGGCGAAATTCATCGAGGTGTTCGTGCGGCGCGGGATCATGCCTGATGCCGGCGGTTGCTACCTTCTGCCGCGCCTCGTCGGACTGCACCGCGCGAAAGAGCTGATGTTCCTCGGCGAGGACTGCTCGGCGGCCGAGGCCGACCGGCTCGGACTGGTCAATCGCGTCGTGCACGCGGCCGAGCTCGATGCGTCGGTCGACGAGTTGGCCGAGAAGTTCCTCCACCTGCCGACCAAGGCGATCGGGCTGACCAAGCGCCTCGCCAACCGCAGCTTCGAGTCGAGCCGCGAGCAGTCGTTCGACGACGAGGCGCAGTTCCAGGAACTCGTGTCGCACACCGCCGACATGCGTGAAGGGATCGACGCCTTCAAGGAGCGTCGCGAGACCGCATTCAAGGGCTGGTAGTCGCAACCGCGGCGAGAAATGGTATGGCCGAGCCCGATCGTGTCCGCTTCCTGATCAACGCCGACCGCCTGGACGAAGCGCTCTCCGAGGCGCATCGCCAGCTCGCGGCGGAGCCGCAGAACGCCGAGCTCGAGATGTTGGCGGCGTGGGCTCTCTCGAACCAGGGACATCACCCTGACGCCACGGCTGCGGCCGATCGAGCCGTCGCGCGCGCCCCTGAGAACGTGTGGATCCTCACGAGTCATGCGCGAGTCATGCGCAACGCCGACCGCACGGGCCCGGCCATCATCTCGGCCGAACACGCCGTGGCGATCGCACCCGACAACGTGACTGCGTGGATCGAACTGTCGTTCGCGTTCAACCAGACCCGCCGCGGGTCATCCGGGCGGGCCATCAACACCAAGGCGGAGGCGGCGGCCTTACGCGCTGTCGAATTGGCGCCCGACAACGTGTGGGCGCTGAACGCGCTCGCCGCCAACCGTCGCGGCCTTCAGGCCATCGCGGTCTACGAGCGTGCGCTGGCGATCGAGCCCGAGAATCTGACCCTGAAACGCAACTACGCAGTTGCGCTCCGCCAGATGGGTCGGGCGGACGACGCCGCGCTGGTGCTTCGCGAGGAACTCAAGAGCGCTCCAGCGGACGACGCTCTCCGCAATCAGTTCGTCGCGACGCGACGCCAGGCGAGCCGCAACGAGGTCGCCCACATCCTCGACCAGGCACGGTACGAGCGGCACGTGGTTCGACAGCCGACGCCGTGGGTCACGAACACAGCCATCGCGATCATCGCCGTGATCGCGATCCTCGCCGTCGCCATCGCGTTTCTCGTCGCCCATCTCCACTGACGCCGCCCGGACGGACTCGCCCGACCACGCTCACCTGGCGACTCCGCTGGGGCCGGTCGGAGGCCGACCCTGTTGACGGAAGCAGCTCTCCCACCGCAGGAATTCGTTCGTGCTCCGCGGCGCGCGGACCGTGAACACGCGATCCGCGTCCGGATGGTGGGAGAACAGATACGCGCGACGGCCCCGGCCCTGCACGAGGCGTACCGGACCGGACCAGCAGGTCCACGCGAACGCCTGTCGGTCGCCCGTCTTCACGCGCGACAGTCCCAGCATCCGCGGCGGATGAGGGGCGCGGAGCCGCACGGCGACCGTCACGATCAACGACCGACTACTGGTGATCCTCGGACCGATGATCGCGCCGTAGTCGACCGTGGTGACGAGCGCCGGCACCGAGACGATCACCCGTCGACATCGCAGACGCGAAAGGCCTCCGACGAGGAGCCACATCGTCGTGATGGGAACGCCGAGGAACAGCATCATGGCGACCACGATCGCCCAGGTCGGGCCGCGTACGACGCCGGGGATCCACACGGTCCGGTCGGCTGCGACGACCACTTCGACGTGGTCGCCCTCCCGGTAGACCTCGCCGCCTTCGACCTGGAGGTCGGCAGACCGCTCGCCGGTCGACGACGCGAACGAGACCTCGACCACCTCGGCTCTCGACCCGTCCTCGGCCACGGGGTCGCTCGTCGCGACCACCCGACCTGCGAAAGCCTCGCCTGCGGGCCGGTCGAACCGCCGCAGATACATGACGCCGGTCGGCACCGACACGATGACCATGGCCGCGAGTGCAACGCAGCCGATGCGGTACGGCCGAAGGCGTCGCGTGAGAACGGCGGCGAGGCGCGGCGGCGCACCCACCGGGGCGCCGGGCTCTGGCTCGGGGAGCAGCCGGCCCGCCCGCACCTCCGCGATCAGATCGTCGGCACGACCTGCCGCGTCCGCGACCACGTCGTCGAGCAGGGCCTGCTGGCGTTCCAGGGCCCGGTTCCGTCGCCACGAACGGACCAGCAGAGCGCCGACCAACGCGATCACGCCAGCCACGAACAGCATCCCGGTCTCCCGATCGCTGAGATGCTTCTGCGCGAAGAAATTCGTCGCGAACGCGTAGAGGAGGAAGCCCCCGATCGGGATCAGGAGCACCGCGAGTGCGATCAGACGACGAAAGTCGCGGCGCCCGACCGCGATCGAAAGCACGTTCCTCGACGCGAAGCGATTTCGAGGGTCCTCGCGTGCGAGTCCGGTGAACAGCTCGCTCGCGAGCTGCGGACGACCGGTCCTGTTGAACAATGCCGCAAGATTGGTCCGCGCCGCGGTGCCAGCCGGGTTCAACTCGAGCGCAGCGAGGTAGCTCTGCTCCGCGGCGCCGTCCGGCTGATTCATGGCGAGTGCGTTGAACGCGTCGTCGCTGTTCGGCGCGAGTTCGATCGCGCGACGCGCCGCGTGCTCGCCACGCGACTTGTCGAGACGCGACCACGCCTCCGCGGCTCGCGTCCACGCGGACGCGCTGTTCGGCGCGAGTCGGATGAGCGATTCCGCAGCATGGACCCCTTCCTCTGGCGTGCCGAAGCTGAACAGCACCGCCGTAAAGGTCTCCCACGCGAGGACTCGGGAGGGATCGGCGGCGACGGCGGCTCGGGCCGCGGCGACTGACCACTGCGGCTCGCGTAACCCTTGGTGCGCTCGTGCCAGCCAGCAGAGCGTCAGGACGTCGCCGGGAGCAGTGGCCAGGACGCGGCTGCCTTCCTCCACGGCATCCCGGAACCGACCGGCAGCCACCAGCAGTCGAACTCGCTCGCTCTCACTCATCTGGCACCGCCCCGGCCCACCGGCGGGCGAGTCGTCGGGACGAATCCGCTCTCCCACTGCAGGAACTCTTTCAACGATCGAGGCGCCCTGAGGGTGAACACCGTCGGACGGGCGCGATCCATGCTCAGCAGATAGAACCGACGCGATCGGCCCGCCACCAGCCGGACAGGGCCGGACCAACACGTCACCGCCAATTCCGCGCCTCGACCTTTGACCACCTGCTCACAGCGAAGGATCCACGAGTGGCCTGGTGCTGCGATCCGCACGGCAGCGCGGATGGTACGTCGATTCCTGCCGCCCGGTGACCGATCCGTTCGCTCGACGATGCCACCTTTCTCGACCGGCGTGACGACGGGTGGTGACGCGGTGAGTGCTCGCCGGCACCGCGAGAGCGCGACGAGTCGCACGATCGACATCGTCCCGACTGGAACGCCGAGCATGAGCACGAAGAACCAACTGAGAGCGATCCACGCCGGTTCGTGGGTCACACCTCGGATCCACACCGAGCGGTCGCTGTCGGCGATCAAGGCGGCGACGTGTTGACCCACGGAGTGCGGAGCTCCATCGCGGACCTGCACGGTCATGGATCTCGGGATCGCGCCATCGACGAACCGGAGCCCGATGGTGCCTCGACGGTCATCCACCTTCCCATCCGGGAGCGGGATGAGCGGACCGACGCTCACCACGGTCGCGTCGACCGGGTGGGCGTGCTGCGGCGGCTCGAACCGGTCCGCGAACGCGACGCTCGACGGCCAGAGTGTCGTCGCCGCTGCGACCGAGACGCCCAGGAGGAGGCTCCATCTCCGGACCCGTATTCTGAGCCAACGAGCGGTGTGATCATCGAGCCCGACACGCGTGGGGAGCTCGGAGTGCGGCAGGAGCCGGCCGGTGCGCAGGGCGTCGCGCATCATGTCGTACCGATCGGACGCGCCCTCGACCGTCGCGTCGAGTGTGCTGTTCAGACCATGGCTGAACGACCGGTTCTTCTGCATGGCCACGAGGGCTGACGCCACAGTGACCACCATGATGAGTGCGATCCAGCCGACCGGCCCACGGGCGCTCTGGCCTGGTCGCACGCCGAGGCGGCCGACCGCCGCTGCGTAGATCAAGAGCCCGCCCAAGAGCAGAGTGACGATGATCGCAACGAGTTGGCGCTTCGGATCCTGGCGTTGGAGTGCGATCGCGAGCATCCGCGAGGCGACCTCTTGATTCGACGGGTCCTCACGGATGAGGCCGCCCAAGAGTTCCCCCGCCAACGCATGTTCGTTGGCCTTGTCGAGGTTGGCGGCCAGATTGTGCCGCGCCGCAGAGCCTCCGGGGTCGAGCTCGATCGCCTTCTGGTAGCTGCGTTGAGCCGTGCGTCCGACCTGGTTCATCGCCAGCGCGTTGAAGGCTGCGCTGCTGTGCGGGTCGAGCTCGATCGCCCGTTTTGCCGCCTGAATGCCTCGACTGCGCTTGTGAGCACGCGGGCAGCACTCGGCGAGCCTCGTCCATGCCAACGCGCTGTTCGGAGCCCGCGACACGAGGTGTTCGGCGAGCGCCAACGCCTCACGCGGCACGCCGTACTCGCGGACCATCTGGACCAGGTTCTCGAGCGCGCCGTCGCTGTCGGGTGCGAACGCGACCGCCGAGCGCGCTGCGGCGAGGGCGTTGTCGACGTCGCCAACGCCCCGGTAGGCGCGGGACAGCCAGCACAGGACGTACCAGTCGTCGGGCGCGACACCGAGCAGCAGGTGTGCCTCGCGGACTGCGTCGTCGAACCGCTTCGCGAGCACCAGAAGTCGGACGCGTTCGCCGTCGTCCCTGCCGGTCAATGGCTCGCTCGTCGAAAGGCTGGGCGGCTGGCTGACATCACGATTCCTGTCGACCGAGAGCGTACGGGTGTGGCAATGTCGCCAAATGACTGATGATTCGGTGATCGTCGCACTCGAGGCGGCGCTGGTCGGTGATCCGGGCAACGTGAGCGTACGACGCCATCTCGCGCGTCTGCTCCTCGATTCCGCCCGGCCGGCCGACGCCCTGAGTCACGCCACCATGGTGCTCGGCGCGGTGCCCGACGACCTCGAATGCCTCGAGCTGGCCGGCGAATGCTGCGAGCGGATCGGCGACACCGCCCGCGCAGAGTCGTACCGTCGGATGGCTCAGGCTCTTGGCGGATCGACGGGCCAACCCGAGCCGCCGTCCGTCAGCTCGACCCCGGTTCGACCCATCCCCTCCACCGGCGAGTCGTCGCCCGACAACCCCGACGAGCTGATGGCGATGTGGGAGAGCGGCCCGCCTGCTCCCTCGGAACCCGAGATCGGCGAACTCTCGGCACCCGCGATCACGCTGGCGAACGTGGGCGGACTCGACGACGTGAAGGCACGACTCGATCGCTCGCTGTTCGCACCACTGCGCAATCCTGACCTCGCCGCGGCGTTCGGCGCATCGGTACGTGGCGGGCTCGTGCTGTACGGCCCGCCGGGTTGCGGCAAGACCTACCTCGCCCGAGCGGTCGCCGGCGAGCTCGGCGCTCGCTTCTACTCGGTCGGCATCAGCGACATCCTCGACATGTGGATGGGCAACAGCGAGCGCAACGTCAGCGCGATGTTCGATGTGGCGCGGGCGCACCAGCCGTGTGTCCTCTTCCTGGACGAGATCGACGCACTCGGAATGCGGCGGACCGCGCTACGCAACAACCCCTCGATGCGAACCGTCGTCAATCAGCTCCTGGCCGAGCTCGACGGTGTGTCGTCCGACAATCGCGGCGTCTTCGTGCTGGCCGCGACCAACCATCCGTGGGACATCGACCCGGCGCTGCTTCGACCCGGCCGCCTCGGCCATCTGGTGCTGGTCACGCCGCCTGACAACGCGGCTCGGGCACACATCGTGTGGAACCTGTTGCAGGATCGGCCGACGACCGACCTCGACGTCTGGGCCGTCGCCGCTCGGAGCGAGGGATTCTCGGGGGCCGACCTCCGAGAAGTGTGTGACCGAGCGGTCGAGGCCGCGATGCACGCGTCACTCAGCGCCGGTGTCGTCGTGCCCGTCACAACGGCCGACCTCCTCACCGCGCTGTCGACGGTGCGACCCAGCACGGGCGGATGGATCGACACCGCACGCAACGTCGCGTTGTACGCGAACACCGACGGTCAGTACGACGACCTGGCGGCCTGGCTGCGCTCGATCAGGCGAGGCTGACCGGCCCCTTCGACGGCGTGTCAACGGGGGTTCGTCGCCGAGCGGAACTCCTCGGGCAATGCGGAGAGCTCCCGGAATCCACCTTCCCACAGGATGAACTCATCGATTGAGCGCGCGGCGCGCAGAAAGAAGACTCGGTCGCAACGTCCATCTCCCGCGAACACGTAGACGCGACGCCGCCGGGCGACGGCACACACCGGGCCCGAGCGGCAGAGCTCGATGAGCTCGCCGTGATCGCGTCGGAAGTCGATTCGCTGGCAGAAGATGCGGCGATGGCCCGGACTCACGAGCCGGAGGCCGCACACGCGCAAGGGTCGGCCGGCATCGACGCCCGCGATGACGGGTGCCCCGAAAGCCGCCGGTGCGATCGACGGTGGGCGTCGAGCAGTCCACCACCGGCAACGAACGAGCCGCGCCAAACGCACAGCGGCGATGATCAGGATCGGAGGGCCGAAGATCGCCTCCGTGCAGAACCACAGCACCTCTGCAGTCGACCAACGCACCTGACCAGCAGTCGCGCCGAGGTGCAAGACGCGGACCAGCGCGAAGGCCGAGAGACAGACTGACGTGACGAGCAGCGCCCAGCCCGCCAGACGCCGATCGAGCCACCGTCGGACGTGCGCCGGCAGTCCTGGCACGGTTCCGTGCGGTTCGGGGAGCAGGCGCCCCGCTCGCGTGTCGGCGCGGAGCTGACGGGCCCTTTGTTCGGCGTCGACCAGGACCGCGTCGAGCACCTCCTTCTGAGGCTCGAGTCGTCGACGCCGCTTCATGGCAGGCAGTACCGCCCACGCCACGACGACCAGCACGGCGACGACCTTCACTATCGATGACGCGAAGTCGCGGGCGTCGAAATGGCTGGGGTCTGTCCACAACGACCCGAAGGCGGCCACGATCATCAGGCCCATCCACACGAACACCCACCGCCAGCGACGCACACCTCGCCGCTGCAGCGCGATCGCAAGAAGGCGTCTCGCCACCTCGGGATCGCCTGGATCGCTCTGAGCGAGCCCCGGCGTACATGTCCGCCGCCCGCGTCGGACGATCGGTCCGCGCCAGATGCGCAGCGAGATTCGTGCGAGCCTCCGAGGCATGGGGATCGAGCTCGATCGCCTTTCGCAGGCTTGCCTCGGCCGCCCGACCCGTCTGGTTCATGGCCAACACGTTGTAGGCATCGGATTCGTGGGGATCGAGTTCGATCGCACGCCGGGCCGCCGTCTCGCCGCGACGCTTGTTCGAGCGCGAGAGGCTCGCAGCGAGCAGGACCCAAGCGCGGCCATCGTTCGGGCTCCGACGCGCGAGCGCCTCGGCGGCAGCGAGGGACTCATCGCAGTCTCCGAACTCGTACAGGATCGCTGTCAGCGTCTCGAACGCGAAATCGTTCGTCGAGTCCGCGGCGACCGCGGCCCGTGCCGTTCCGAGGGCGGAAGCCGAATCACCGAGCTCGCCACACGCGACCGCCACCCAACTGAGGATGTCTGCATCACCCGGCGAGGTGGCGAGGATGCGTCCTGCCTCGGCGATCGCCTCGTCGAAGCGTCGCGAGACGACCAGCACTCGAACCCGCTCACTGTCGCCCACCGGGTGGACCTCCCTGCAAATCAGTCGAGGCCGAGGACGGTAGCCAATCCCTCATCGACGCCCCACATCTCCTCAGGCGTCAGGTGCCCCGCGATTTCTCGAGACTTCGCATCGAATTGGGCTGATCTGATCGCAAAATGTCAGTGGTGATCGGTTATAATCGAACACATGTTCGCTACCGAACTCTCTCCGGCACCCGAGGTCGGTCTGGTCGCGCAGATCGGCGAGTTGGCGGCGAAAGCGGTGCGCGTCGATGCAC
>JAYTFP010000116.1:0-7667 GCA_043734285.1 Acidimicrobiaceae bacterium | reverse complement strand
GCCGTGTCGCACCTCTTCGAGCGTGGGTCGAAGGCGATCGGCATCCCGACCTCGCCGGCCCACACCGTCTCGCTGGTACTCGCCCTCGCCATCGTCGTGTTCGTCCATCTCGTGGCGGGCGAGATGGTCCCGAAGAACGTGGCGCTCGCCCGTCCCGAGCAGACACTTCTGGCGCTGACGATCCCGGTCGTCGCCTTCGTCGCGGTGTTCAAGCCGGTGATCTGGGTCCTCAACCAGCTCGCGGGGCTCGGTGCACGGCTGTTCGGCGTGAGCCCCACCGCCGAGCTCCGGTCTGTCGCCACCTCGGCGCAACTCAGCCTGATCCTCGAGGAGTCCAGAGAGGGGGGGCTCATCGAGGACGCCGACCACGATCTGCTGACCGGGGCCCTCGGCTTCCTCGAACGCGAGGCCGCCGAGGTGATGGTGCCGCGGTCGCGCATCGTCACCGTCTCGAAGAACGCGACGGTCGCCGACATCGAACGGTCGATCCACACGTCGGGCCACAGTCGTCTGCTGATCACCGGCCGGGGCCTCGACGACGTGCTCGGGTTCATCCACGCGAAGGACCTGCTGCGCATCCCCGCGGAGGACCGGCACCGTCCGATCCCGGTGCGGATGTATCGCCACACCATCAACGTGCCGCCGGATCGCTCACTCGACAAGGTCCTCGTCACGATGCGCAGCGCGCGTCGCCATCTGGCCGTGGTCGTCTCGTCGGAGCGTTCGACATTGGGGCTGCTGACGCTCGAGGATGTCCTCGAGTCGATCGTCGGCCACATCGCCGAGGAGAGTGGTCCCGTGGCGCCCGCTGACGCCTGAGCCTGCCCCCACCTCATCTGGCGTGTCGGATCCCGCGGGGTCACAATGTCCCGATGCAGATCGGCGTCTTGGGTGGTACGGGTCCCGCTGGAAGTGGCCTCGCGGCGCGCCTGGCTTCGGCCGGGTTCGACGTGGTCATCGGCTCGCGCTCGAGGTACCGGGCGCTCGAAGTGCGCGACAAGCTCGTCGCCAAGTGGGAGTCGCTGAACCTGCCGCTCGAGGCGGGCGACAACGAGGCCGCGGCACGGTCCGACCTGGTCGTCGTGGCCACACCGTGGGATGCCGCGGCCTCCACGGTGAAGGAGGTGGCCCCATTGCTGAAGGGCAAGGTCGTGATCTCGATGGCCAATGCTCTCGCCAAGGTCGGTCACGAGTTCCAGCCGCTCGTCCCGCCGCGCGGCTCGGTCGCCGCCTCGGTGCAGGCTGCGGTGCCGCGCTCGCTGGTGTCCGCCGCGTTCCACCATGTCCCCGCGAAAGAACTCGGCGATCTGTCGCACCCAGTGGTGAGCGACGTGCTCGTGTGCTCCGACCATCCGTCGGCGACCGCGACGACGATCGAGATCATCAGCAAGCTCCCCGGCCTGCGCCCGCTCGACGCCGGTGAGTTGTCGAACGCGGCGCCGATCGAGGCGTTCGCGGCCGTGCTGTTGCAGATCAACATGAAGTACAAGAGCCGGGTGGCCATCCGCTTCACCGGCCTCGACGACATCTGACGGGTCGCGTCCCCCGGTAGGTTGACGGCCCGATGCGCCTCTACGACACCGCTTCCCGCGAGATCGTCCCCTTCGAGGTGGGGCCGGTCGTCTCGATGTACACCTGCGGCATCACCCCCTACGACTCGACTCACCTCGGCCACGCGGCGACGTACTTGACCTACGACGTCCTGCAACGCCGGCTGCGCGATCTCGGGCACGAGACGCGCTGCGTGCGCAACGTCACCGACGTCGACGACTCGATCCTCGGCAAGGCGCGCGAAATCGGCGTCCACTACCTCGACCTCGCGGCGGCCGAGATCGCCCGCTTCGACAACGACATGGCGACGCTCGAGATGATCCCTTCGTTCAGCGAGCCGCGAGCCACCTCCGCCATCGCCGACATCCGTGGGTTCATCGGGATGGTGCTCGACGGGGGCTTCGCCTATCAGGCGGGCGGCGCGGTGTATTTCGAGGTCGCGAAGTACGACGGATTCGGTGAGATCAGCGGGTACTCACGGGAACAGATGCTCGCATTCGCGGCCGAGCGCGGCGGCAACGTCGACGATCCGTTCAAGCGCGACGCGCTCGACTTCATCCTCTGGCAGCCGTCGCTTGACGACGAACCCGCGTGGGACTCGCTGTGGGGGCCCGGTCGACCCGGTTGGCACATCGAGTGCTCCGCGTTGTGCCTTCGCGAGCTCGGCACGACAATCGACCTGCACGGCGGCGGCAGCGACCTGATCTTCCCGCATCACGAGTGCGAGGCGGCGCAGTCGAAGGCCGCGACGGGTGAGCCACTCGTTCGCCACTGGATGCACCAGGCGATGGTGCGGATGGACGGCGAGAAGATGTCGAAGTCGCTCGGCAACCTGGTGTTCGTGTCGGATCTCGCGAAGTCGTGGGATCCGCGGGCGATCCGCCTCGCGGTGCTGGCGAACCATTACCGCACCGAATGGGAATGGCAGCCCGAGATGATGCCGGTCGCCGCCGAGCGCGTCGAGCGTTGGGCCGCCGCGGGGCAGGGGAGCGGCGCACTCGACGAGGCGCGAGCGGCGCTCGACGACGATCTCGACACGCTCGGAGCGATCGAGGCGATCGACGGCGCGGCGAGCGCGGGCCTCGGGGTGAGCGAGGCCGCCGCGCTGCTCGGTGTCGGCGTCGGCTGAAGCGCCTCACCCACGCCGAGTTGTGAGGTTCCGTTCATGAAGGGTTCACAGCCAAAGGCATGCATGACCCAGGTCGGGCAGGGCACAATGGGCGAGACCGAAACGATGCGGAGGAAGGGCTCATGGCAGCAGGCGAAGCGGGGCAGTTCCAGCCCATCGCGAAGGCCTTGCTCAAGCCGTTCTGCAGGTTCGCCTGGCGCGTCGAGGTCGAGGGGGCGCACCACATCCCCACGACCGGCTCGGCGATCCTCGCCCCCAACCACACCTCGGTGCTCGATTCGTTCTTCGTGCCGCTCTCGCTGAAGCGCCGGATCACCTACGTCGGCAAGTCCGAGTACCTCGACGACTGGAAGACCCGGCGCCTCTTCCCGGCAATGGGGATGATCCCGATCGATCGTTCGGGCGGCAACGCCTCGGCTGCCGCACTCGACGCGGCCGCGGCCGTCCTCGAACGCGGTGAGCTGTTCGGCATCTACCCCGAAGGCACCCGATCGCGCAGCGGCAAGCTCCACAAGGGCCACACCGGTGTCGCTCGACTGGCGTTGCGCACGTCGAGTCCGATCATCCCGGTCGGCATCGTCGGCAGCCGCGTCGTGCAGCCGCCCGACGCAAAGTTGCCCAAGCCGTTCCTGCATGTTTCGGTCCGCTTCGGCAGGCTGATCGACGTCGCCCGCTACGCCGACCGTGCCAACGACCGACTGGTTTTGCGGCAGATCACCGACGAGTTGATGTACGAGATCCGCGAGCTGTCGGGTCAGGAATACGTCGACACGTACGCAACCAAGACCCATGAGTCGATGCCCGCGCAGTCGGTGGTGATCACCTCGGCCGACGTGTCGGGCGCCGAATTGCCCGAATTGATCGAGCCCGTCGCGTCGATCCATTCCGACGGTGGCGAAGCCCGGTCATCGAGCTCGGTGCTGAGCTCGCGGCCGCTGGTCGACCTCACCAACTTCAGCTGAGACGCTCTGCTGCGCCGGTAGGCTCGTCTGCCATGCCCGAGATCCACATCACGCTGCCCGACGGATCGACGCGAGCCATCGACGACGGAGCGACGGGCAACGACCTCGCGGCAGCGATCGGCCCGGGTCTGGCCAAGGCGGCCCTCGTCGTCGAGATCAACGGCGTCCCGGCCGACCTCGCTGCGCCGTTGCACGACGGCGACAAGGTCAGGATCATCACCGATCGCGACGCCGACGCGCTGCACCACCTCCGCCATTCGACGGCCCACGTGCTCGCACAGGCGGTGCTCGAGCTCTGGCCCGGCGCCACCTTCGCCGGCGGTCCGGCGATCGAGGACGGCTTCTACTACGACTTCGACCTCCCCGAGAGCGGCACCTTCTCCGACGCCGACCTCGATCGCATCGACGCGCGAATGCGCGAGGTCATCGCCGCGGATCAGCCGTTCGAGCGGTTCGAACTCGAACTCCCCGAGGCCCGCGAGCTGATGGCCGCACATCCGTACAAGCGCCAGTTCATGGATCTCGCCGCGTCGGGCGGCGACGCCGAGGGCGAAGTCGCCGGCGGCTCGACGATCAGCTTCTACCGGAACACTGACACCTTCGTCGACATGTGTCTCGGCCCGCACGTGCCCTCCACCGGACGGCTCGGCCACTTCAAGCTGATGCGTGTCGCTGGTGCGTACTTCCGCGGCTCCGAGAAATACCCGATGCTCCAGCGCATCTACGGCACCGCCTGGGCGAACAAGAAGGATCTCGCCGCACACCTCCATCGACTCGAAGAAGCCGTCAAGCGCGATCACCGGCGCCTCGCCGCCGAACTCGACCTCGTGTCGTGGCCCGAAGTGCTCGGCCCCGGTCTCGCCGTGTGGCATCCCAAGGGTGCGCTCGTCCGCAAGCTCATGGAGGACTACTCGCGTACTCGCCACGAGACCGGCGGGTACGAGTTCGTCTACAGCCCCCACATCGCCCGCTCGACGCTGTGGGAGACCTCCGGCCATCTCGGGTTCTACGCCGACAGCATGTATCCGCCCATGGAGATGGACGGAGCGACGTACTACCCGAAGCCGATGAACTGTCCGTTCCACCTGACGATCTTCAAGTCGCAGCAACGGTCCTACCGCGAGCTGCCGCTGCGGTTGTTCGAGCTGGGCGCGGTCTACCGCTACGAGCTGTCGGGCGCGGTGCACGGCCTGCTGCGCAGTCGGGGGTTCACACAGGACGACAGTCACATCTTCTGCACGCGTGAGCAGGTGCCCGGCGAGATCGCATCACTGCTCGACTTCGTGCTCGACGTGCTGCGCGCGTTCGGTTTCGACGAGTTCCAGGCGAAGCTGTCGACGAAGCCGAGAGAGAAGTTCGTCGGCGACGACGAGTACTGGGAGCTCGCCACCGACTCGCTGCGCGCCGCACTCGAGACCGCTGGTCTCGACTACGTGATCGACGACGGCGGGGGAGCCTTCTACGGACCCAAGATCGACGTCGACGTGCGCGACGCGATCGGCCGGAGCTGGCAGTTGTCGACGATCCAGCTCGACTACAACATGCCCGACCGGTTCGACCTCGAGTACATCGCGGCCGACGGCACCCGCACCCGGCCCGTGATGATCCACCGGGCGTTGTTCGGTTCGGTCGAACGCTTCTTCGGCGTGTTGCTCGAGCACTATGCCGGCGCGTTTCCCACGTGGATGGCGCCGGTGCAGGTGCGCATCCTGCCGGTCGCCGAGGCGCATGCCGATCATGCGGCGTCGCTGGTCGCGCAGCTCAAGGCGCTGCGCTTCCGGGCCGATCTCGCCGGTTCCGACGAGTCGCTCGGCAACCGCATCCGCAAGGCCAAGGCCGAGAAGCTGCCGTACGTGCTGGTCGTTGGCGACGACGACGTCGCGCACGCGACGGTCGGCGTCAACGCCCGGGGCAATCAGGTCGAACGCGACGTCCCGTTCGAGACGTTCATCCAGCGTCTCACCGACGAAGTCGCGCCGCACCGGCTCGGCTGAGTGACCATGCCACTCGATCATCTCTGGGCCACCTGGCGCTCGGTCTACATCGACCAGGTCGTCGACAGTCGCACCGCGCCGTCGATCGCCGAGGCCGACGGCCGGTCGCTGTTCGAGCGGATCCTGCACGCCGACGCGCCCGACGCCGACAAGCACCTCGTGTGGCGCGGTGAGCACTGCTTCGTGCTGCTGAACAAGTTCCCCTACACGTCGGGTCACCTGATGGTGCTGCCGAACAGGGCCGAGCCCGCGCTCGAAGGACTGACGCCCGCCGAGCAGGGCGAGCTGTGGTCGCTGGTGAGCGACGCGGTCGTCGCGCTGAAGGCGGGCTTCGCGTGCGAAGGCGTCAACGTCGGGATCAACCTGGGCACGGCCGCAGGCGGATCGCAGGCCGATCATCTGCACGTGCACTGCGTGCCCCGCTGGGTCGGTGACGCGAACTTCGTCGGCGTGATCGCCGAGACCCGGGTGCTGCCGATCTCACTCGACGACGCCTTCGCCAAGCTCCGAGCCGCCTGGCCTGCCTGAGCTTCGCCTGCCCCGAGCTTCGCTGGGCGAGGGGTCGACGCCTACGATCACGCCGTGGCCGACTCGACCGAGGATCCGACCGACGACCCGATCGACGCCGCCGCCGACGACGGATCGATCGTCGACGAGCTGCCGGCCGATCTCGACACGGCGCTCGCGCCGAACGCCTACATGCTGCCGAACAACAACCGTCGGCGGATCCCCGCGTCGATCTATCTCGTGGTCGCCGCTGGCTGCATCGCCATCTGGGCGGCACGGCACGGCAGCTCACCGATGGTCAACGACGGGCTGCTCATCGCCGGCATCCTCCTCGGCGTGTTCGCCGCGTTCGGGTTCATCGCCGGCCGGACCCTGCACATCGACGAGACCGAGGCGCTCGTGCTCGCCACCGCACAGGTCGGCTTCGCGGTCGGCCACGCATCGGCGCAGATGGTGTGGCGCGGCTGGCTCAGTCGCCCCGTCTGGCGTTTGCTGCTGTTCAGTTCCGAGAGCCCGCCGACCCGGCGCGGCCTGGTGCTCGTCGACGGCCTCGACGGCCGCGTGATCGAGTGGTTCGCCGAGGACAACCCCGAAGATCTCGAGGGTGGGCGCAGCCTGTCATCAGCGGGAAATTGAACGCAGCACCAGTGTCACGAGTCACTCGAGATGCGGCTGTACGCTGAGAGTGAGCGTTGCTATGCTAACTGTAGTTAGCACTACGCCGACACATTCTCCGAGGAGACGACATGCTCGACGGACGCTTTCGCGGCCAGATCGAAACGTGGGTGAGACCCATCGGCATGAGCGTGAAACGCACCGGCATCCCGGCCGACGCGATCACCTGTGTCGGGCTCGTCATGTCGGTCGGCTGTGCGATCGCGATCGCATCCGGCAGCCTCACGCTCGGCTTCCTCCTCCTCGTGCTCACGGGCATCCCCGACACGCTCGACGGCGCGGTCGCGAAGGCGTCCGGTACCGCCAGCGAGCGCGGCGCGTTCTTCGACTCGGTCAGTGACCGCATCACCGACGCCCTCGTGTTCGGCGGTCTCGCCTGGTACTTCACCACCACCTCGAACGGTCCGCTTCCCGTGCTCGCGTTCGCCGCGTTCTTCACCGCTGCGCTGCCGTCGTACATCCGGGCCAAGGCCGAGGCGCTCGGCCTCAACGGCGGTGGCGGTCTGGTCGAGCGGGCCGAGCGGTTCCTCATCCTCGGTCTCGGGCTGCTGTTCGGCCGGTTCCTCGTCGCATCGCTCGTTCTCATGATCGTGCTCAACCTCGCGACCTCGGCACAGCGTTTCGTGCGCGTCTGGCGCGAGGCCGCCCAGCCGGTCAGTGCACGCGCGACACGCACACCCCGGCGTCGCGTGCGCACGACCTCGCCGGCGGCAGAGCGCTGGCAGGCCCGTCGGGCCGACGCCCGTGACCGGGCACGCGACCGCCGTAGCTGAGTGACACCGTGCTCGAACGGGTGAAGGGCAACGCGGTCGTCGGCGCGTTCAAAGCCGGTACCAGTCTTGCCGGCAG
>JAYTFP010000115.1:0-5326 GCA_043734285.1 Acidimicrobiaceae bacterium | reverse complement strand
CAATTCGACCGCGAGTCGACGAACTGAAACGTGTTCTCGTTCTCCGTCTACCATCGGGCCCCATGAGAGGCATCGTCTGGGACGGCAAGACGGCACAGGTCGAGACCGGCCTCGAGCTGCGCGGGTTGCGCGGCGGCGAGGTGCGGGTGCGCATCGAAGCCGCCGGGCTCTGTCACAGCGACGTCTCGGTGCTCGAAGGCACGATCATGTTCCCGCCGCCCGTCGTGCTCGGCCACGAGGGCGCCGGCGAGGTGCTCGAGGTCGCCCCCGATGTGACCAACGTGAAGGTCGGCGACCACGTCGTGCTGTCGACGCTCGGCAACTGCGGGCAGTGCGGCGAATGCGACCGCGGCAAGCCCACGTTCTGCCGCCAGACGCTCGGCAAGTTGAACCGCCCGTTCACCCTCGGCGACCAGAAGGTGTTCCAGTTCGCGAACCTCGGAGTGTTCGCCGACGAGACGGTGGTCAAGGCCACGCAGGCGATCGCGATCCCCAAGGAGATCCCGCTCACGTCCGCCTCGCTGATCGGCTGCGGCGTGCTCACCGGAGTCGGCGCGGTCATCAACCGGGCGAAGGTGACGCACGGCGAGTCGGTTGTTGTCATCGGAGTCGGTGGAATCGGCCTGAACGTGATCCAGGGCGCCGCGCTGAGCGACGGCCTACCGATCATCGCGGTCGACACCAATCCGACCAAGGAGGCGTTCGCGCTCGAGTTCGGCGCGACACACTTCCTCTGCCCCGGGCCCGATGACGACCTCGTCGCGATGGTCAAGGAGATCTGCCCCAACGGCGTGAACCACGTGTTCGAATGCGTCGGCTCGACCGCACTCATCAAGACGTCGACCGAGATGCTCGACTGGGGCGGCAACCTGATCATGCTCGGTGTGCCGAAGATGGGCAGCGAGGCCAGCTTCGTCGTGAACACGATGTACAACGACAAGACGATCATGGGTTGTCGTTACGGCTCGTCACGCCCCCAGTACGACATCCCGCTGATGGTCCGCCTCTACCAGCAGGGTCGGCTCAAGCTCGACGAGCTCGTGTCGGCGACCTACGCGCTGGAAGACTTCCAGCTCGCGCTCGATGAGCTGCATCAGGGCAAGCTCGCCCGCGGTGTGCTGACCCTGGTCTGACATGGCGTTCTCAGAGGAGCACCGCCAGCTCGCCGCGAAGGTCTCGAATTGGGGACGATGGGGCGACGACGACCAACTGGGTTGCGCGAACCTGCTCACGCCCGCATCGACCCTGCGCGGCGCCGCCGCGGTGCGCGACGGTCAGCGCATCTCGCTGGCGGTCGACCTGAAGGAAGACGGCATCCAGACCGGCCAGCCCGCGGGCCGTTTCAATCCCACGCTCACGTTCACGGCCATGAACGAGCGCGACCAACACGCACCCGGCGTGTGGGAGGGATCCGACGATCTGCTCACCATGTCGACGTGCGCGGGCACCCACATCGACGCGCTGTGCCACATCAGTTACGACGGACTGCTGTACGGCGGCCGGCCGCAGTCGACGATCGGCGCGCGCAGCGGTGCCACATGGTGCGGAGCGGAGCACCTGCCGGCGATCGCGACCCGCGGCCTCCTCATCGACATCGCGCGGCTCGGCGGCGTCGACCGTGTCGAGGCCGGTCACGCGGTCACCGCCGACGAAATCGACGCGGCGCTCGAGGCGGCGAAGTTGACCGTCGAGCCGGGTGACGTCATCTGCGTGCGTACGGGCGACATGGGCTGGTACCACGACGGCGATCGCCGCAGATACGCGATGGGCGTCGACTGGAAGACCGTCGGACTGGGCACGAGCTGCATCGAGTGGGCGTGGTCGCACGACGTCGGCGGCGTGTTCGTCGACACCTACAGCTACGAGGTCATGCCGCCCGAGACGGGCAACTGGGACGACCTGCTCGTCGTCCACATGATCCAGCTGCGCGACATGGGTCTGCTGCAGGGCCAGAACTGGGACCTCGAAGCATTGGCCGCGGCGTGCGCCGACGACGGCCGTTGCGACTTCCTGCTGGTCGCCAATCCCGAACCCCTCGTCGGCGCGACCTCCGCGCCGGTTGCGCCGGTCGCCATACGCTGACGCGCGTGCGCCGGCTCTCGATCCTCCTGATCTGCGCAGTTGTCGTCGGATCGGGATGTTCGAGCGGTCGCGGCGCATCCGGTTCGAGCACCACCTCGTCGGCCGTCGTGCCACGAGGTTTCACGCGCACCGACCGCGGCACCGTGATCGTGTTGACCCGCGATCCGACCGGCGCGCCGGCGACGGGCTCGACAGGTGGCGCGACCTCGATGCCGTCGAGCGGGATCGGCGACGCGATGACGACGACGCGTTTGGCGAGACCGGTCGCGGCGCGCCCCGGTCGCGTCCCGCGCTCGGTCGAGGTCACGTTCGCGTGCGTGATCAACCGGGGCGATGTGATCGACTCGATCGCCTACGAGGTGCGAGGCCCGACGCTGGTCGTGGCGGCCCAGATCTCGGGCACTTCGGGCGGTCAACCGTGCGTCAACGGCGACGGCGCGGCGATCGAATTGCCACTCGCTGAGCCGTGGGTCGCCGGGACGACCGTCGAGGCCGGCGAGCTAGGCTGACGCCCCGTCAGAACTGGACGCAGGGGAGTAGCCAGATGTTGCAGGGACGCACGCTGTGGGAGCTCATCGACGCGAGGGTCGATGCCACACCCGACGCGCTGATGGCCGTCGACGAAGACATGCGCACGCTCACGTTCGCCGAGTTCGCGATCGAGGCAGAGCGCGCCGCCGCGGGCCTCGCCGACTACGGCGTCACCGAGGGATCGGTCGTGTCGTGGCAGTTGCCCACGTGGCTCGAGTCGCTCGTGCTCGTCGGCGCGCTGAGCCGCCTGGGTGCTGTGCAGAATCCGATCCTGCCGATCTACCGCGAGCGCGAGGTCGGCTTCGTGACGAAGCAGGCCGGGACGAACCTGTTCATCGTCCCCTCAGTGTGGCGCGGCTTCGACTTCGAGGAAATGGCGACCGGCGTCGCTCGCGACAACGGCGACACCTCGGTGCTCGTCGCCGACAAGGCGCTGCCGCAAGGTGATCCCAACACGCTCCCGCCGCGCACCGATCTCGACGTCCAGCCGGGTGACGAGCCGGTCCGTTGGCTGTTCTACACGTCCGGCACGACCGCCGATCCCAAGGGCGCGCGCCACACCGACGCGTCCATCGCCGCGGTCGCCTACGGCATGGCGCAGCGCATGGCCGTCAACGAGTCCGATCGCAGCGCGCTGGTCTTCCCGTTCACGCACATCGGCGGCATCACGTGGCTGTTCACCGCGCTGCAGTCGGGCTGCTCGCTCATCCTGATGGAGGCGTTCCACCCGACCGAGACGCCCGAGGTGCTGTCGCGCGAGAGCGTGACGCTCGCCGGATCGGGCACGCCGTTCCACATGGCATACCTGGCCGCGCAGCGTGCTTCGATCACCGCGTTGTTCCCCGACGTGCGGGGCTTTCCCGGCGGCGGTGCGCCCAAGCCACCGCAGCTCGTCTACGACATCCGCGACACGTTCGACGCCCCTGTCCTGTCGGGCTACGGCCTGACCGAAGCCCCGATCCTGACGATGGCCTCCATCACCGACACCGACGACGAGCTCGCCCGATCCGAAGGCAAGCCGATGCCAGGCGTCGAGCTCAAGCTCGTCACGATCGAGGGCAAGCTCGCGGGTCAAGGTGAAGAGGGCGAAGTGCGGGCGAAGGCGCCGCAGATCATGAAGGGGTACCTCGACAGCTCGCTCGACGCCGACGCGTTCGACGACGAGGGCTACTTCCGCACCGGCGACCTCGGCCGCCTCGACGACGAGGGCAACCTCATCATCACCGGCCGGTTGAAAGACATCATCATCCGCAAGGGCGAGAACATCTCGGCGAAAGAGGTCGAGGACATGCTCTATCGCCACCCCAAGGTCGGCGACGTCGCGGTCATCGGGCTGCCCGACCCCGCCTCGGGCGAGCGGGCGTGCGCGGTCGTGCAGACGAAAGACGGCGCCGACGACCTCACCCTTGACGAGATGATCGACTTCCTGAAGAACGAGGGGCTCATGGTGCAGAAGCTCCCCGAGCAGCTCGAGATCGTCGCGGCGGTGCCGCGCAACCCGTCGGGCAAGATCCTCAAGCACGTGCTGCGCGAGCAGTTCTCGTGAGCGTGGGCGCCGACGGCGGTCGCCCCAACATCCTGCTCATCGTCTCCGACCAGGAGCGTCAACGCGACTGGCTGCCCGCCGGCGTCGAGTTGCCGGCCCGTCAACGCCTGCTCGACGAGGGCCTCGAGTTCACCCGCTACTACACGCACTCCTCGCCGTGCTCGCCGAGCCGGGCGACGCTCTTCACCGGTCAATACGTGCCGCAGCACGGCGTGAACGAGAACGTGATCTTCCCCGGCGTCCACGCCGAGCTCGACACAGCCATCCCGACGCTCGGCAGTTCGGTGCGCGAGCAGGGCTACTACTCCGCGTATCTCGGCAAGTGGCACCTCAGCCACGCCGCGCAGCCCGACATGGATGCGTACGGGTTCAGCGACTGGACCGGCAACGACAAGCACTACATGGGGTGGGCGGGCACCGGCCTCGCGTTCGACCCTGACATCGCCGGTCAGGCGGTCGACTGGCTGGCGCGCAGCACGTCGATCGATCAGCCGTGGTTCTGCACCGTCGCGCTGGTGAACCCGCACGACGTGATGTGGTTCCCGATGGACCAGCCCGAGTACCGGGCGAAGCACCCCGACGAACTCGCCTTCACCGAGTCGCTGCTCGCCAGCGCGAAGTGGAAGGGCGGCGACCTCGTCCCTGCCTTCGACCAGCCGTACGACGAGTGGTTCGACACGCTGCCGGCGAACTTCGACGACGACCTGTGGTCGAAGCCCGAGGTGCAACGTCAGTGGTTCCACGAACAGCAGCACTCGCTCTACGGACTCATCGACCACGACGACACGCGCTCGTGGCTTCGACACCTCGACTACTACGTGAAGCTGCACCAGGAGGGCGACGCGAATCTCGCCCGGGTGTTGAAGGCCCTCGACGATTCGGGTCAGGCCGACGACACGATCGTGATCTTCACGTCGGATCACGGCGACCAGTGCGGATCACACGGGCTGCGCTCGAAGGGCCCATGGGTCTACGAGGAGACGATGCGCATCCCGCTCTACGTCCGCGCGCCGGGCATGACCGGAGCGGGCACCTCGACCGCTGCGCTGGCCACGCACGTCGATCTCGCGACGACCATCCCGCTGCTCGCCGGCGCGCAGCGCGACCGGCTCCACGACTTCGCCGAAACCATCCAATCCCTCGTGGAGCTACGCACCTCCAAGGAAC
>JAYTFP010000114.1:0-7940 GCA_043734285.1 Acidimicrobiaceae bacterium | reverse complement strand
CGCGCTGAAGCCCGTGGGCGCCGACTGGAGCACCCACCGTCCGGTCTCCTCGGCCCGCAGGATCGACGACGCGATCTGCTGGGTCTGCACCTCGGTGAGCCAGTACGACGAACCGTTCGTCGGGTTGAGCACGAGTTCCGCGTCGTGGTGCAGTGACTCGCGGACGCGTCGCGGGAAGAACACCTCCCACGAGATGGCGATGCCGAGGCGACCGACGCCGGTGTTGATGACCGCCGGTGCGGTGCCGGGAACAGCGTCGCTGCGCGGCAACTGGTTGTGAGCGATGGGATCGAGCATCCAGCGCATCGGCACGTACTCGCCGTACGGCACGCGGCGGACCTTGTCGTAGCGACCGAGATCCTGCCCGTCGGGTCCGACGGCGATCACCGCGTTCCAGAAGTGCTTCGGGTTGTTGTGGTCCTCGACGATGCCGACCACGACCGTCGCGTGGTGATCGCGGGCCAGCTTCACGATCCGCTCGTGGTCGGGCAAGGTCGCGAAGTAGCCGTGGACGTTGACGATGTCCTCCGGCAGCACGATCAGGTCGACGTCACCCTGGATCTTCTTGGCTTCGTCGAGGTGCCGGCTCAGCACGAGCGGATCGAACGTGCGCGTCTGCTGCGGCCCACCACCCTGCACCGTCGCGACCGAGAGCGTGCGCACGTCGTGGCCGTGCGGGGCGATCACTCCCAGGAGTGTGACGACGACCACGGCGGCGAGGGCGATCGCGCCGCGTACGCGGGTGTCGGCTCGCGTCAGCGCGGCGAGCGCGGCGCCGCTGACCGCGATGGCGGCGGACACGCCGATCGTGCCGACGAGGCGGGCGACGGGGAGGAGGGGACCGGCGCCCTGTGTCATCGCCAGCATCGATAGCGGCACGCCGCCGAACGGCGCGTGCCAGCGCACCCACTCCGTGAGGATCAGCGCGCCCGGCAGCGCGAGCGCGGGCGCCTCGGCAGGGCAGATCATCGAGGCCACGGCCATGATGAAGCCGAACCAGAGGGCGACTCCGACCGGCCAGGCGACCGGCGTGAACTTCACCATCCACAGCAGCGACGGCAGGAACCAGGCGAGCGCGACCATCACGCCGACCCAGGCGCGACTGCGCCGGCTCTGGCCTCGCAGCAGCAGCGCCCACGCCGCGATGCCGAACGGGGCGAGTGGCCACCATCCCCACGGCGGCATCGCGAAACAGATCGCGAAGCCCGCGCCGAAGGCCATCGCCCGACGCGGCCACGGCCTCGTGGGCGCGGCGATCTGGCCCACCCGACGAAGTGATGCGGTCACTTCAGCAGTCTCGCGGCCAACTCGCGCGCCGCAGCGCGACCCTGGCGGATGCAGGCGGGGATGCCGAGACCGCGATGCGCCGATCCGGTGACCATCACGTGCGGCGCGGCATCGCGCAGCGTCGCCTCGATGCGGGCGACGCGATCGAGATGTCCGACGTCGTACTGAGGGAAGCCCTCGGGGTGGTGCGAGACGCGTACCTCGACCGGCGCGTTGTCGATCCCCATCGTTGTGCGGAGGTCGTCGCGCATCGCCTCGACGACCTCGTCATCGGACATCGAGCGCCAGCGCGTGTCACCGCGGTGACCCGACGAGACTCGCATCACGATCAGGTCGTCGCCGATGTCGAGATGGGCCCACTTGCTCGAGGCCCACGACACGGCCGTCACGAAGCAACCCGCCGACCTCGGGACCAGGAACCCGCTGCCGTCGAGGTCGCGCCGTACATCGGCTCGGCGGTAGGCGAGCGTCACGAGCACGACGCCCGCGTAGTCGATACCGGCGAGCAGGTCGGCGGCCTCGGGGCTCACCTCGCGCACGAGCGCCGCCGCGGCGGGCGCAGGCGTGGTGACGATCACGCCATCGGAGGGGGGGAGCGTCTGCATCGGCGTCGAGAGCCGTAGCGCGATGCCCCGTCGGGTCAATCCGTCGAGGAGCGCGTCGACCAGTGCCCCCATGCCGCGGATCGGTGCGGAGAAGACCGGACCATCGGTCGCCGCCGCCTGCCGCTCGGCCAGTGGCGCGCTGAGGACCGCCGAGCGGTGCGCGATCTCGGCGAGCTGTGGCAACACCGCGTCGAGGCTGAGCCGGTCGGCCTCGCCGGCGTAGATGCCACCGATGAGCGGCTCGACGAGCCGGTCGGTCACCTCATGGCCGAACCGCACGTCGATCAGGCTGGCGATCGAACAGTCGCCTTCGAGCGGCGCACCCTCGAGGTCGGGTTCCTGGCGCGCACGGGCGCGACCGGCGGGCGTCAGGAGGTCGCTTGCGTCGAGGTCGTCGAACGACGCAGGTACGCCCAGCACGAGTCCGCCGGGGATCGCGTGGAGCGCGCCGTCGGCCCACACGAACGCGTGCCCCGTCGCCGGCGACGTGAGGTCGTCGAGCCCCAGCTCGCGGCAGAGGTCGATCGCCTCGGGCACCCGGCGGAGGAACGCGTCGGCGCCTTCGTCGACGAGCCGGTCGGCGAACATCGACGTGGCGATCTTGCCGCCCCACCGATCCGACGACTCGACGAGCTCCACGTCGATCCCGTCGTGGCACGACAGCTCCCACGCCGCGGCGAGCCCGGTGATGCCGCCGCCGATGACGGTGATGAGTGAGCGATCGGTCGTCGCGTCGGTCATCGGCCGGCGACCTCGGCGACGCGCCCGGCGAGCGCGGCCATCACCGCAGGGTCGTCGTTGACGACCGCAGTACGGGCGAAGCGCAGACCGTGCTCGCGGGCGACCTGCGCGGCGACGACGTCGAGGTCGTAGAGCACCTCGAGGTGGTCGGAGGTGAATCCGTGAGGCACGACGACAATGCCGGCAGCCCGACCGGTGTCGGCAAGGTCAGCGATGACCTGCGCGATGTCGGGCCCGCGCCATGGCTCGGGAGTGCGTCCCGCGCTCTGCCACGCTGTCGCCCAATCGACCCACGAGTCGAGTCCGGCACGAGCGGCGATCGAGGCCGCTGACCGATGGAGCTGATCGGGATACGGATCACCCTCGAGCACCCGTTCCGGGAGCGAGTGCGCGGTGAAGACGACTTTCGTGACCGAGGGTGTGTCGGCGAGGACCGCTCGCAGCGCACCCGCCTGGTGATCGGCGAATGCCGCGAGGTCCCACCACTCGTCGATCCCCACGAAGGCAATGCCCTGCTCGGAGGCTGCGGCCGTGGAGCGGCGGTGGTATTCGCCGACGCTGAAGGCCGAGTAGTGCGGCGCGAGGACCAGTCCGACGATGCGGGTCACCGCGTCGGCCGCGAGTTGTGCGACTCCGTCCTCGACGAACGGCGCGGCGTGCTTGTTGCCGAGTCGTACGACGTAACGGCCGGGTTCTATGCGCTCGAGCTGCGCGGCGATCGCGGCTCGCTGTGCCTCGGTGCGCGCCGCGAGCGGAGAGATGCCACCGATCGCCGCGTAGCGACCGGTCAACTCGGTGACCTGCTCGGCGGAGGGCGGCCGACCGCGACGGATGTGGGTGTAGTACAGCTCGATGTCGGCCGGCGACGCGGGCGTGCCGTAGGCCATCACGAGCACGCCGATGCGACCCTCACCCGGCACGCTGCTGCTCATGACGCGGCGTGGTCGGCCGGCTGTTCGTGCAGCCAGGTCACGAGTTGTTCGAGCACACCCGGGTCGACATCGGGGGTGACGCCGTGGCCGAGGTTGAAGACGTGGCCGGGATGGCCGGCGTTCTCGGCCAGCACCCGCTCGGCGCCCCGGCGCGTGGCGTCCCATCCGGCGAGCAACAGCGACGGATCGAGGTTGCCCTGCAGCGCGCAGCGCGCCGGCACGCGTGTGCGTGCCACGTCGAGCGGTGTGCGCCAGTCGACGCCGATGACGTCGGCTCCCGCCTCGGCCATCGACGCGAGCAGTTCGCCAGTGTGGACCCCGAAGTGGATGCGTGGCACGCCGAGGTCGGCGACGGCCGAGAAGACCTTGGTCGACGCGGGCAACGCGAACCGGCGGTAGTCGTGCGGCGACAACGCGCCGGCCCAACTGTCGAAGAGTTGCAGTGCCGACGCGCCCGCTTCGACCTGGCTGCGCAGCGAATCGATCGCGAGGTCGGCGAGGCGGTCGGCGAGCGCGAACCACAACGGCTCGTCCTCGTACATCAGGCGCTTGGTGAGGGCGTACGTCCGCGACGGCCGGCCTTCGATCAGGTAGCTGGCGACCGTGAACGGCGCGCCGGCGAAGGCGATCAGCGGGACGTCGAGTGCGCCGACCAGGTTGCGGACCGTCTCGAGCACGTAGGGCGTGTCGGCCTCGGGGTCGAGCGGGCGGAGCCGGCGCAGATCGTCCTCGGACCGGAAGGGCTGGTCGATGACCGGGCCCACGCCCGGCACGATGTCGACGCCGAATCCGATCGCGTGGACCGGGGTCATGATGTCGGAGAAGAGGATCGCCGCGTCGACGCCGTAACGCCGCACCGGCTGGAGCGTGATCTCAGTGGCGAGGTCGGCATCGGCGATCGCGGAGAGGATCGACCCGTCACCGCGGATGGCCCGGTACTCGGGGAGCGACCGGCCGGCCTGCCGCATGAACCACACCGGGACGCGCTCGTGCGGCTCGCTGCGGCACGCCGCGAGGAACGGCGAAGTGGCGAGGTGACCGGGAGCGGGAGCGGCGTCGGCGGTCACGCGCTCAACCTATCCACACCCCTGCTCACGGGGCCATGCGGCCCCCTCTGGCCCGGAGCGTGGCGCTCGCTACAATGGTTCACCCCATTGTCGAGGCGAGGACCGATGACCGACAACGCCGAGCTCGACTCCGAGCAGGCCTACATCGATCACGCATATGAATGCCTGGAGCGCTCGCGAACGGCCGCGCGCGCGTTTCCCGACCTCGCGCCACCGCAGGCCGGCGGCACGTTCCAGGCCCGGTTCGAACGAGACGTGCTCATCGAGGTCTCGAACAACCGGCTCGCACAGCTCGAACTCGGCGACCAGTCGCTGTGCTTCGGGCGTATCGATCACGCCGGCACGCTCGATCCGTTGGGCCACGAGATCGACGGCTACGAGCGTGTGCCGAGAGGCGGCACGCTCCATCAGGACTTCGGCGCGGAGACGTTCTACATCGGTCGGATCGCGGTGTCCGACGAGCACTCCGACCCGGTCATCGTCGACTGGCGGGCGCCGGTCGCCGAGCCGTTCTACCGGGCCACCGGGCGCGATCCGATGGGGCTGGCTCGCCGGCGTCACTTCGCGTCGCAGGGCCGGGTATTGCGTGGCCTCGAGGACGAGTTCTTCGGCGAGGCGACCGAGGGTCTCGACCACGGCACGGTGGCCGGGCAGGGCGCACTCATCGCCGCGCTGGAAGAGGCGCGCTCGGGCAAGTTGAGCGACATCGTCGCGACGATCCAGGGCGAGCAGGACGAGGTGATCCGCTCGCCGCTGCCCGGCGTGCTGGTGGTGCAGGGCGGCCCCGGCACTGGCAAGACGGTGGTCGCGCTGCACCGCGCCGCCTACCTGATCTACACACACCGGTTCCCGCTCGAGGGCCAGGGCGTGCTGGTGCTCGGCCCCAACCGACTGTTCCTGTCGTACATCGAGCAGGTGCTGCCGTCGTTGGGCGAGGCCGGCGTCGAGATCGCGGTGCTCGCCGACCTCGTTCCCAACACCCGGGCGACTGGTGTCGATGTGCCCGAGGTCGCCCGACTCAAGGGCCAACTGCGCATCTGCAAGCTGCTCGCCCGGGCGGTGCGCGACCGGGAACGGCCGCTGCGCGAGGCGGCCGTCATCCCGCACGGTCTCGAGCGTCTGCGCGTCTCGCCGGGCGAGTCGGCCGAGTTGATCGCGGCCGCGCGCCGCCGGGCGCGGGGCCACAACTCGGGCCGCAAGTTCCTCGACCAGGCGTTCTTCGAGTTGCTGGCGTCGAAGATGCGCGAGCCGCTCGATCCGACTGTGCTGCGCGGACGGGTTCGCGCCCTGCCCGAGACACGCGAAGCGCTCGAACGGATGTGGCCGATCCTCTCGCCGGCTGAGCTCGTGAACGACCTGCTCGGATCGCCGGCGCTGCTGCGTTCGGCGGGTCGGCGTTGGTACTCCGACACCGAACTCGATGCGCTGTGGCGGCCGCGGGTCGACGATCTCTCGCGCCACGTGTGGACCGGCAACGACGTCCCGCTGCTCGACGAGGCGCTCGAACTGCTCGGCGCGCGTCCTCGTCACCGCGACGACGATTCGATCCGTACGTTCGGTCACATCCTCGTCGACGAGGCACAGGATCTCTCGCCGATGGAGCTGCGCGTCATCGATCGGCGCTCGCTGAACGGGTCGATGACGATCGTCGGCGACATCGCCCAAGCGACCTCGGCCGGGGCGCACGACAACTGGGAGTCGGTGCTCGAACACCTTCCCGACCGTCACCCGCCGCGCCGCGCCGAGTTGCACATCGGCTACCGCGTGCCGGCGCCGTCGATGAACCTCGCGTCACGGGTCTTGGCGCTGGCCGCGCCGGGTCTGCGTCCGCCGCGGTCGATCCGCGAGGCCGGCGACGAGCCGATCATCACCGCGTCCGACGAGTTCGCGTTCGACGCGGATCTGTGTGAGGTCGTGCGGCGCGAGATCGATGCGGTCGGCACGGGCAACGTCGCGATCATCGTCCCGACGTCGTGGGTCGACAGGGTCGAGTCGGCGCTGATCGCGGGCGGCGTCGATTTCGGCCAGGCGCACCGCGGCAACCTCGACCACCAGGTCACGGTGACGCCGGTGCGGTTGGTCAAGGGCCTCGAGCTCGATGCCTGCGTGGTGGTCGAGCCGCAGACGATCCTCGATGAGGAGCACCGAGGTCCGCAGACGCTCTACGTCGCGCTCACCCGCGCGACGCGGCGGCTCAGTCTGTTGCACACCCGTCCGCTGCCCGAGGTCTTGCGCGACTGAGTTCGCCGACGGGCGAATTGTGCGAATCGCGAGCGCGATGCGCCTCAGATCGACACAATTCGCGTTCAGTCGGCGGCGCGGGGCGGCATCGCCGCCGCGGGTGTTGCCCAGAATTGACGGGTGACGGGGTTCGGATCGTGCGCGAGGGCCGTCTCGGTGTCGAGGATGACGACGGGCCTGCCGGCGCCGTCGACCGTGGGCCAGTCGGGCAGGCCGTCGGCCTTCGGGAGACCGTTCGCAGCGAAGGCGACCCAGGCGTCGTTGATCGCTCCGGCGAGCGAGCCGGGCGCGTCGGGGCCGACGAAGACGTGCAGGCGGTGGTCTTCGACGAGGTTGAACACGAAGGGGATCTCGATGGCGTGTGCGGCGCCGACCATGCCGCCCCATGCGGGGCTCTGCCAGGTCCAGAGGTACTGGAACGTCGGTGCATGGGCCGCCTGCGCATCGGCGAGGCGGACGGCTGGGATGCGGAACACGAGATCGGTGAGGATCGCCCCCTCGAGTTCGCCGACGCCCAGGTCGGGGTGCTCGGACCGGTAGGCCTCGAGCGCCGTGTCGGGCTCCGCGACCAGCACGGCCAGGCGCCGCCGGAGGTCGTCCTCGGTGCCGGGCGGCGGCGACATCATCGCGAACAGGCGCCACTCCTCCGATGTCGTGCCGACGACGAGCGCGACTCCATCGGCGCTGCCGGCAGCGATCGCGGCGAGGGGGTCGGCGGGGACCACGATGCCGTCGGCCACGGGACGGAAGGGCAGGAACGCCAGCGGGTTGCCGGTACGACGGATGAACGACTCGGGGTCACCCATGCGGGCGGCCGACTGCTTTGCGTGGGCGCCGAGCAGGTCGGCGACCGGCGCGGCGCGCAGGTCGTCGACCGTCGACCATCCGCCGATGGTCATGAAGTCGGTGGCGTCCTCGATCGCCATCTCCGTGGTGCGCGCGGCCGAGGCGGCCCCTGACTGGGCGATGGCCTTGTGGAACAGCCCCGTGGCGCGGGACATCGACATCAGCAGCGAGACGCTCATCGCTCCCGCCGACTGGCCGAAGATCGTCACGTTCGACGGGTC
>JAYTFP010000113.1:0-7874 GCA_043734285.1 Acidimicrobiaceae bacterium | reverse complement strand
GCCGGTCGAGTCGCGCCGGGCGAGCCGGAGCTCCGCAATGACGGCCAACACCCGATCGACGTACGGGCGCGCGTCGTTCAGCGACTGGTACATCACCTGCGCTCCCTGCGCGGCGCCGAGTGATCGGATGAGCAGGATGCCCGATGTCGCGAGCCCCCCTCCACCGCCCAGACCGTTGTGCTCGGTCCAGATCGCCACGCCGAGGCCGACGAGCAGCGTGCCCGCCCAGTAGATCGGTCCGACGAGGCCAGCGAGATAGGCGGCCCGGAAGCCGAGGTGACGGATCTTCTCGATGTTGCGCGAGATGCGCCGCTCGGTCTGCTCCCAGCGGTTGAGTATGTGCAGTTCGCGCGAGGCAGCCGCCATCTCGCCGATCTCTTCGGCGTTGTCGATCGAACGCCGCGCGATGCCACGGTGCATGATCCGGGTGCGGCGGCTGAGGAGCCGGAGCATGACGACGAGGAAACCGCCGAACACGACGCAGATCACCGAGACCTGCCACGACGTGTAGAACGAGACGGCGATGTAGATCGCAGTGCGTGCGACGGTGTTGATAAGCCCCGCCATGCTTCCGATCGCTCCGGCCGCTTTCGCGATCTGCTCGGTGGCGACGCTCAGGGCTGCGCCCGAGTAGTTGGCCTGCGTGCTGAAGTCGGCAGCCCGGTAGGCGGAGATCATGTCGAGGCGGCGAGCAGCGTTCCAGTCGGCGGTCACTTTCTCGCGGACTGCGGTGTTCGCCATGTTGAGGATCAAGGTGATCCCGATGGAGCCCATGATCACCCAGGTGTTCGAGAGGTGCAGCTTCTGGGTGAGACTCGACGCCGACGGTTCGGCATCGGCCAGCGTCTTCGCGACTCGGCCGGCGATGCCGACGAGCGACATCGAGTCGGTGATCGCGGTGATCGTCGAGAGGAGGCCGCTGACCACGATGGGCGCGGCGACGCGACGCATGCTCGCATCGCTCGTGATCTCCTCGACTGTGGTGTTGGTCATGCGACTCCGTGGTTCGAGGGTGCAATCGGCAGGGAGGCATCGATCATGAGTCCAGCCTCACACGTCCGAACCGCTTGTTCGGGTCTCTTCGGCGTCAGGGCGCTGCCGTCCTTCCGAGACGCACGCCTGACCCGTACACTCGACCGGTGATCTTATCGGGGACCCGCTTTCGGCCGGGTGGCGGTGTCGGAGACGAACTCGACCGTCGCTTCATCCTCATCGGGATCGCCTTGCTCGCCGGATTCATGCTGATCTGCGGGTTCTACTTCAATTCGATGGCGATCGACGTGTGGACCGCGATCCTCGTCTTCATGTTCCTCATGTTCGGGTCGGTGCCGATCTTTCGGTACATCGCCCGTGCCGAGGCGTCGCCGTGGCTGTTCAAGCTGCTCTTCCTCGGTCTCCTCGCCAAACTCGGCATGTCGATGGCCCGCTACTACGTCATCTTCACGACCTACAAGGGTCAGGGCGACGCGGGGCTCTACCTCGAGACGGGTATCGAGTTCGCGCGCCGCTGGCGCGAGGGCATCCCGATCTATCCGCTCGACCGCATGAGTCACTACCCGATCGAGGCGCGGCGCGTCGCCGACTTCACCGGCTACCTGTGCATCCTCCTCGGAGCGAGCCGCTACGCGGTGTTCTTCGTGTTCAGCGCCATCTGTTACACCGGGCAGGTGCTCATGGTGCGGGCATTCATGATGGCGGTTCCCGAGGCCGATTCGCGTCGGTACGCGATGCTCGTGCTGTTCCTGCCGTCGGTGATGTTCTGGCCGTCATCGGTCGGCAAGGAGTCACTGATGCTGGGGTTGATCGGATTGATCAGTTACGGCGCGGGTCTGCTCCTCGCGCCCAAACCGAGGTTGAGTGGGATCGTGTTCTTCGCGGCCGGGCTCGCGTTGTCGATCCTCATCCGTCCCCACATCGCCCTCATGGGCATCGGCGGCCTCGGTGCCGCGCTGGTCATCGGCGCGATCGGCTCGCGTGGGGGGATGACCTCGGGCGAACGGGCCATCCGGATCGTCGGCCTCGTTGTCGTGGTCGGGCTCGCCGGTGGGGCGAGTACCGCGGCCGCGGGCCTGTTCCAGCAGCAGGCGGGTAGCGAGGGCAAGCTCGACGCGTCGACGACGTCGAACGCGCTCTCCTCCGTTGCCAAGCAGACCTCGATCGGCGGGTCCGCGTTCACGCCGGTCCAGGCGTCGAACCCGCTCCTCGTTCCCCTGGCCGTGGTCTCGGTGCTGATCCGACCGTTCCCGTGGGAGGCGAAGAGCGTCAACTCACTCGTCGCGGCGAGCGAGGGGCTCCTCCTGGCCCTACTCATCGTGCTGGGCCGAAAACGGATCCGCAGCATCTTCAGGCTGGGCTTCCGAAGACCGTTCATCGTCTTCTCCGGGGTGTTCACGATCGTGTTCGTCGTGGCGTTCTCGTTCGTCGGGAACTTCGGCATCCTGGCGCGACAACGCACGATCATGATCCCCTCGGTACTGGTCTTCCTCGCCGGCACGCAGCCGACGCCGCTCCGAAAGAAGTGGCAGGAGCGCCTCAGCGGCGGAACCGACGGATCAGACGATTCGGGCTCGTCCGACACCGTGCTGACGGTTGCCGCGCCCTCCCGGAGGACCACCGCGGGGGCGACCCCGAAGGGCGCGCGGCCACCGCGACGCGAATCGGGAGCGGGCACCCTTTTCGCGAACGATCCGATAGCCTCAAAGGAGCAGTCGGACCGCGCGACTCGTGGATGACGGGTAGATCATGACGAAGTTCAAGGCCATCTTCCTCCGGCGTTGGTCGGTGCTGGCATTGACGATGATCATCGGCGCGCTCGCGGGCTACTTCTCGGCCGCGGCATCGCGTGCCCAGGCCACCACCGTCTACACCGCCGGGCAGGTCATCGTGACCAACCGCGACTCGGTCGGCACCCCGGTGGTGGTCGGTCAGGACGCCCTCAAGATGACCCGCGGCGACGTCGCCGCCGATGCGGCGAAGCTGCTGGGCGTCGCCCCGGAAGACGCGCCGAAGCTCGTGAAGCTCATTGTGGCGACGCCCCGGCAGGACACCGGCGCGATCGCCGTGACGAGCAAGGACAAAGACCCGGCCGAGGCCAGTCGACGGGTCGACGCGTTCACCAAGGCGTTCCTGAAGAATCTGAACGCGGAGCTGTCGAAGGAAGAGCACCGACGTCTCGTGAAGTTCAAGGCCGAGGCCGATGCGGCGCAGGCGGCCGTCGACCAGTTCCAGCAGACCTACCCCGAGGCCGAGTACCTGGGTCGAGGCGACAACCTCGCGGTGCAGATCCAGTCGAAGCGCTCTGACCTCATCACCGTGCGCAACACGACGAAGAAGGTGGCGAGCGACTGGGAGTTCGACACGTCGGGTTCGGCTCCTTACAAGACGCTCGGACCCGAGGCCCCCAAGGTCGAAGATTCGCTCCTGCCGCAGATCCCCGACAACCCGATCTTCCGTGCGGTGTTCCTCGCGCTGATCGGCGTCCTGCTCGGCGGCGGTCTCGTGATGGTGGTCGAGCGCATCAACCAGCGCATCGACACGCGTGAGGAGCTCGCCGAGGTCCTTTCGGTCCCGATCATCTCCGAGATCGGTCACCTCTCGAAGAAGCGTCAGACGTTCCACTCCGACGACCGGATCCGCCTCGACGGCGTGTGGGCCGAGCACTACCGTCGCATCCGCTCGGCCATCCAGTTCGTGCAGGCCCAGGGCGAGATCGAGCCTGGCGCCGCGGCGAATGGCAACGGCTCCAACGGCGACGCGCCGCATCCCTCGGGGAACCATGTGTTCATGTTCACCTCGACCCTCCCGGGCGAAGGCAAGTCCACCTCGGTGGCCCTGACCGCCCTGGCGATGGCAGAGGTCGGCGTCGACACGTTGGTGATCAACGCCGACTTCCGCAAGCCCCGCGTCGACACGCTGCTGGGCGCGTCCAAATCGCCCAACCTCGCCGACCGGGCCACGCTCGACCTGCACCGCCCGAGCATCGACGAGGTCGTGCAGCAGACCGACATCCCGCACCTTTGGGCGGCGGCTTCCGGCGCCCCGACCTACGAGGTGGGATCACGACTCCAGGCCGCCCGCGAGGTCGCGGCCGAGGCCGCGAGCCGCGGCGCGACGGTCATCATCGACTCCACGCCGCTGCGAGTCGCCAACGACACGATCGACCTGCTGCCCGTCGTCGACCAGGTCATCCTGGTGATCCGTTCGGGACGTACGACCGTGCGCTCGTTGGTCGACACGCTCGAACTGCTCGAGCTGCACAGTGCCCCGATCATGGGCGCCGTACTCATCGGGACGCAGGGCTCCCGCGAGCTCTACGCCTACTACGACTCGTACTACAGCCGGGTCCAGTCGAGCCAAGAGGACGAGCGTCCGACACGGCTCGGTGGTCCCGCTCCCGAAGAGCCGCCGCCGGCCCCCGCACCCGCGACAGTCTCGGGCAGCGCGGTCTGACCGCCGCGACCAACCTCACGCGACTTCGCGTGGCGGCTGTCGGGCTAGGGTCGAGAGGTCTACAGGACTCGTAGTGTTACGATCGCCCGAGTCTCGGATGGGATCGGACCGTGGGCACCATCGAACGGCGGAGACAAACGGCTTGTGGTCGCTCGTTGAGACGATGGACCTTCGCTGGCGCTTGGCTCGGTTTGGTCGTAGCGACCGTGATCTCGGTCGCAGCCTGCGGCGGACCGTCGGCCAGCCAGGGCCAGTGCCAACGCAGTCCGGGCAGAGGGGCAGACCTCCATGGATGCGATCTGTCGGCTCGACATCTGACGAAAGGTGACCTCGCCGACACCTTCCTGTATCGGGCCACACTTCACGACACCGACCTCACCGGAGCTGACCTACGCCGCACCGACATGACCGAGGTGCACGCCGAACACGTTCATCTCGATGGAGCCACGATGACATCGACCTACGCCCCCGATGCCAACTTCACCGGAGCGACTGCGGTCGGCACGAACCTCGACTTCTCGGAGCTGATGAACGACAAGCTCGACGGCGTCGACTTCAGGGGTGCGACCCTTCACGGCGCGAACCTGCATGGGGCGTCGCTTCGAAACGCCAACCTCAGCATCAACCGTTCGGTACTGCCGGGAGCTGTGAGCGGTCGAGTCGATCTCAGTCAGGCCGAACTCGGTGAGGCCGATCTCACGGGGGCGAATCTCACCGGCGCGAATACGACCAACTGGAACATCTTCAACGCCCATTTCGAGAACACCACATGCCCGGACGGATCGGTGGTCGTGAAAGCAGCCGTCGGTCCTGGGCTCTGCGGTGGCTGACCAACTGGGCATATCAGGCCCGAAGCAGGTCACGACCACGGCGAGGTGCGTCCGCAGGATCTGGCTCGCCGGCTTCGCCGACGAGGGCGCTGTTGCTCAGTCGCCGTTGAGCGCGTGGTGCCACTCGCGGGCGCGCGCGGCGCCCCGGCGGTACCGGGGATCGAGGCTCAGCACGGCCTGCGTCACGCGGTTGAGCACGAGGCCGACGCCTCGCTGCGGGCGGCGGAGCTCGCAGAAGAGCGTGATCCGCGCTGTCGATCCGCGGTTCCACGCGGCATGCCGCTCGGTGTCGTCGAACAACACGCCCTCGCCGTCGCGATAGGCGACGACGGTGTCACCGACCTGCAGCGCGGTGTCGTCGTTGCAGAGCACACCGAGGTGGTAGCGCAACACGCCCCGGTTGGGTCCACAATGCTCGGACAGTTCGGTTCCCGCGTCGAGTTGTGACCACATCGCGCTGCGCAACCCGGGAATCGCCGAGAGTGCGGCGGTGGTCGCGGGAAACGCCGAGGCGAGCGGTTCGACGGGTCGCCCGTTGGTCACCAGCAGGCCGACGCGCCACGGGCCCTCGTTGCCCTGATCCTCGACGATCAGGTCTTCGATGCGGGGCAGGGTGCCACCCGACGCGGCGAAGCGGTCCCAGTCGGCGCGGATCGCCGGGAACTGCGCAGCGACGCGCTGGTGCCACTCGCAGGCGTCGAGTGAGAGCGGATTTCGCGGCGCGGGGTCAGCCCGGGCGATGCGCTCGTTGTTGCGCACGACCAGCGCGCCGATGACCCGCTCGAGCAGCGTCACGTCGAGGACAGGTCGATGCCGTAGAGCGCGGCGGCGTTCTGCCCGGCGATCAGGCGCTGGTCGGCCGGGTCGAGCTCGGCGATCGTCGCAGCGAGGGTGCGCGTCGTGCCGGGGTACTTCGCGTCGGGATGCGGGAAGTCGGATGCCCAGACGATCCGATCTGCGCCGACGAGCGGCGAGCGCGCGGTGAACGCGAGCGTCGACTCGTCACAGTCGAAGCTGATCCAGCACTGCCGCCGGAAGATCGCGGACGGCGGCTCGGTCAGCCACGGCACGTCCCATGAGTAGATCTCGTAGTGATGGTCGAGGCGTTCGAGCCACGGGACGATCCATCCGCCGTTCGCCTCGAGGAACACGACCCGCAGATCGGGGAAGCGTGTCAGCACGCCGCCCGCGGTCATGAACGTGACCGACGTCATCATGTCGACGGGGTTGCCGAGCGCCTGCGCGAAGAAGATGTTGTCGGACCCGAAATCCTCCTGGTCCTGCACCGGGATGTCGGAGCTGCCGAGCCGGGCGAGGCGCAGACCCTGGACCGCTCCGGGCAGATCGCCCGAACTGAGCGGGTGCATGCCGATCGGCAGGCCGACCTCGGACGCCGCGGTCCAGATCGGGTCGTAGACCTCGTGATTCAGATGCCGCCACTCGACCGCCGGATTGGGTCGCATCTGCACTCCGACGATGTGGGGAAGCCCGGCGACGCGGCGGATCTCGGCGGCGGCCCGCTCGGGATCGAGGTGGGGGAGGATGGCCACCCCGTGGAGGCGGCCCTCGCCCTGCGCGCAGAGGTCGGACAGCCAATCGTTGTAGGCGCGGCACTGCATCTCGGCGAACTCGATCGATCGCAGGCTCTGGAAGGTGAGCAGCATCGTCGGGTACAGCACCGAGTGCGCGATGTCGTCGTTGTCGAGTGCCTCGAGCCGGGCCTTCGCCGACCAGCACGAGTCGGGCAGACCGGTGTAGGTGAGCTCGCCCGAGTGGGCCTTCACCCGCATCTCCTCGTCGAACCCGCCGGCGGCGGCGAGCGCCATGACGGCGGCCTCCATCCGCATGTCCTCGAGGATCAGCCACTCTTTGCCGTCGGCATCGACGCGCACCTGCCACACCGTGTCGCGGTACTCGGCGGGCGCGTACTCGATGAGCGCGCTCGGTGGCTCGAGCAGGTGGCCGTCGGCATCGACGAAGACGAGATCGCTAGCCTGGAGTTCAGCTCCTGATCCAGTCGCTGTGCTGTCGCCGGCCTTCCGGCCGGATCCTGCCGGGGTGATTGTGTCACCTCGTTCGGTCATCTGGCGGCCTCCTCGGCCTTGCCCTGGGCATCGAGCAGCGGGTGTTCGGCGCGCGACAGCAGGTCGAGCAGGGTGAGTGGGGTGGTCGGTGGCTCGAACGGCGCACGCAGTTCGGTCGGCCCGACGTCGACGTGCGTCGCCTCGGCGCGCAGCGCCCCGGCGGTGCACCGGCCGGCGGGGCGGTGTGCGAAGGGATCGAACCCGAAATGACGCATCGCGTTGCCGTGCGTGACAGCCGCGACCACCTCGGCGTCGAGGCCGGCGATCGAACGGGCGACATGCTCGGGTGAGTTCGGCCAGGTCGAGTCGGAGTGGGGGAAGTCGACCTCGAGGCAGACGATGTCGCGCCCGACGAGGTCGACGTTCGCCAGGCCGAAGTCGTCGTCGATGCAGCAGGCGATGAAGTGCTCGCGGAACACCTGCGACGGGAGCTTGCCGCCGAGATCCGTGCCGGTCCATCGGCTGTGGTTGGCGAAGACGTAGTCAGCTCGTTCGAGCAGGTAGGGGATCC
>JAYTFP010000112.1:0-13901 GCA_043734285.1 Acidimicrobiaceae bacterium | reverse complement strand
CGGTCGAAGAGAGGTCCGGCGAGCCATTCGTCGACGAATCGCTCGACGCCGACCGCCTCGATGTGGGCCGCGAGTGTCTCGTCGTCGCGACGCCGTTGTTCACGCTCGTCGTCGGACTCGATCCCCGGTGTGGCGCTGACCAACACGAGTGCCCGCACCTCGGCCGGTCGGGCGAGTGCGGCGTGCAACGCGAGGCGGCCCCCCATCGAGTACCCGAGGTAGATCCCGGGTCCGATCTCGTCGGCCAGGGACTGGGCGGCGGCGGCGAGGCCGAGCCGCTGAGCTGCCGCCTCACCATGTCCGGGAGCGTCGATCGGCCGCACGGTGAACCGGCCGGAAAGGTGCTCCGTGAGCGATCCCCAACAGCGTCGAGTCTGCGCGAAGCCGTGGATGAGGCCAATCGCGGCGCGAGGCCCCTGTGTGTACGGATTGATGCGAAATGGTACCTTCCCCCAGATGACACGACTGCGTGGAGTGCTGAGTCTGCTGGCTGTTTCGATCCTGGTCACGGCGGTGAGCTGCGGCGGAGATACGACCGAGTCGACGACGACGAAAAGGTCCGGGCCGACCTCGACGACGATCGATCCGGCCACTCTCGGACGAATTCCTGACTTCACGAACGTGTTACTGCAGCTCAAGACCCAGGTCGGCTCGCCGTTCGAGGCTCGTAAGGTCTTCCTCTCGCTCACCGGAACGGTGACGCTCGAGCTACGGCAAAAGGACGATCCTGATCCGGCGAAGCACCAAAGTCGGAACAACGTGGACAGATGGAGCTACGACGGAACGAAGTGGAAGCTGAAGGCGCCGGTCGTCCTCTTGGCCAATGAAATCCCGACTCTCGACGCCCAGATGTACGATCCGACCACCCTCGCGTGGAGCAAGATTCCTCCGCTCGGCGCGCAGGCACTCAAGGTGCTCGATGAGATCGAGAAGCCGAAGCTCGGCTCCATCGGCGTCGTCGGGAAGGGCGTCAGCATCCGGATCAGCGTCGAAGGCGCTCGGGGAAGTGGCCACCTGACCGCCGATGGCCGAACTGGCGCCGTCACCGAGCTCGCCCGCGATTGATCGCCCCGGCGACTCCCTGGGCGCGGGCCCGCCTCGCGGCGCTGGCTGCGTTGTGCGCCTGTCTCTCGTTGTCGTCGTGCACCGACCCGGTGCCGGTCCACGTCACTGCAGTCGACGGTCACACCATCCGCGTGACCATGAGCGAGCGGCGTTTCTCGGTCTACGAGGTCGATGCTCGGGTCGGACAGACCGTGGCCTTCGAGTTCAAGAACCAGTCCGGTGTGGGGCACGAGGCCTTCATCGGCACCGAGGACGAGCAACGTCGACATGCCGCGAATCGGGCTGCCCATGCAGACGCGGCGCGCACGGTCGAGGTCGGCAGTGACGATCTTGGTCACCTCTCCTACACGTTCGCCGCGCCTGGCGACTACGTAGTGGGCTGCCACGTGGCGGCGCACTACCAGGACGGAATGAAGTTCGTCGTCCACGTCACGTGACCGGTGATGTCGCGGCCACGTTCTGCGCGACCCTCGTCGACGAGTGGTGTCGCCGCGGAGTCACGCACGCGGTCGTGTGTCCAGGATCGCGTTCGAGCCCCATGGCGGTCGCGCTGACGGCGCATGACGGAATGAACGTGCAAGTCCACCACGATGAGCGCGCTGCGGGCTTCATGGCGCTCGGCATCGGCATCGCCACGGGTCACCCCGCGGTCGTGCTCACGACGAGCGGCACCGCCGCGGTCGAGTTGCACCCCGCGATCGTCGAGGCGCACCACGCCGCGGTGCCGATGATCGCAGTCACTGCGGACCGCCCGCCCGAACTCCAGCGGGTGGGCGCGCCACAGACGATCGACCAACGCGAGTTGTTCGGCGGTGCCGTTCGCTGGTTCGTCGATCCCGGACCTCCGCAGGATCAGTTTCGCGAGGGGTGGCGACAACTCGGGGCCGACGTCGTGTACGCCGCACGTCGCGGCATCCCGGGTCCGGTCCACCTCAATCTCGCTTTTCGTGAGCCCCTGCTCGGGGAGCCGGGCGACCTGCCCGCTGCGGCAATGTCACCCGAGCCGGAGATGCCGCGATTCGGGCTCCTCGACGAACAACTCGGATCGCTCGCTCCGATGGTCGTCGCTTGTCGCGGCGTCATCGTCGCGGGCTCGCGGACCGTTGTGGCGGACGACCGGTGCGCCGATGATCTCGCGGCGGTGCTCGAGCTCGCCCAGCGAACCGGCTGGCCGGTGCTCGCTGATCATCTCTCGGGAGCGCGCGTCGATCACGAGCGGGTCGTCAGCGCATTCGATCCGATGCTCAGGGACGCCCGCGTCGCGACCACGTTGCGTCCTGACGTCGTGATCCGCATCGGGGGTCTCCTCGCATCACGCGTCACCAACGAATGGTTGGCGGCGTCGGGAGCGGAACAGATCGCGATCGATCGCTGGGGTGTCTGTCCCGACCCCGATCACGTCGTGGGCACGTCGTTCCCCGTCGATGTCGGTGAGGCGTGCCGACAGCTGGCATCGCTGCCGAGGCTCGCCGCCGCGCCCGACGACTGGACGGATCGTTGGCGTGCGGCCGAGGTCGCCGCGCGAGCAGCCATCGACGACACCATCTCGGGTGAGCCGGCGGTCGCCGGGGCGGTCGCCGCGAGCGTCGGTGCCGGCGGTGCGTTGGTCGTCTCGTCGTCGATGCCCGTACGCGACCTCGAGTGGTTCACCGCCGCGTGTCCCGATGTGCGAGTTGTGTCGAACCGCGGTGCGAACGGTATCGACGGCGTGGTGTCGACCGCGGTCGGCATCGCCTGCACCGGGATGCCGACCGTCTGCCTCGTCGGCGACGTCGCGTTCCTTCACGACACGAACGCGATGGTGGGTCTGGCCCGGCGTGGCCTCGATCTCGCGGTGGTCGTGATCGACAACGACGGCGGTGGCATCTTCTCGTTCCTCGCGCAGGCCGAGGCGCTGCCGTTGGATCGTTTCGAGCTGCTCTTCGGCACGCCACACGGCGCGGATCTGGTCGGTCTCGCACGAGCGCACGGCCTCGACGCCTCGCGCGTCGTCGATGCGGCCGCGGTGGCCGAGGCATTGACGACGTGGCGACGCTCGGGCGGCGCGGCGGTGATCGTCGTCGACAGCGACCGTGACGCGAATGTCGAGGTCCATCGTCGGATCAACGACGCCGTCGCGGCAGCCGTGTCGAATGCGGATGGCTTCAGGGGCGAATGAGAACGCTGAGGGTCGCCGCGAACTTCGTGCGGGTTTCCTCGAGCTCTGCCGCAGGGTCCGAGTCGGCAACGACGCCCACACCCGCGAAGACCCGTGCAGTCGCCCCGTCGATCTCCGCGCTGCGGATGCCCACGGCCCAGGCGCCGTTGCCGTGGCGATCGACCCAGCCGACCGGCCCGGCGTAGCGACCGCGGTCGACGCCCTCGAGCTCGGCGATCAGCTCGAGCGCCGCTGATCGCGGCCAGCCACCGACGGCCGGGGTCGGATGCAACGCCGCGACCAGATCGAGCACCGACGGTGTCGGCTGGCTCAGCCGCCCTTCGACGAGCGTCGCCAGGTGTTGCACCGGCCCGGCTGCGACGACTGACGGCGACGGCTCGGAGTCGAGGTAACTGCACCAGGGCAACAGTGTCTCGTGGACCATGTCGATCGTGATCTGGTGCTCGCTCCGGTTCTTCTCCGATGCCAACAGTTCGGCGGCGCGGTGGCTGTCGAGGGCTGCGTCACCGGTGCGGACGGTCGTGCCGGCCATCGGTTGGGCACGCACCACGGCGCCGAATCGCGAAACGAGCAGTTCGGGGCTGGCCCCGACGAATCCGTCAATGCAGAAGCGGAGGCTCGCGGGATGCGCGGCGGCGAGGCGTGCGGCGATCGCGGCAGCATCGAGCGGTCGATCTCCAGTCACGCGCAACTCGCGCGCGAGCACGACTTTGTGCAACGCGCCCGCGACGATCCGCGAGCGAGCCTCGTCGACCGCTGCGCACCAGTCGGCGGGCGAACGAACCGAGCAGACCTCGACCCGGGTCGGATCCGAGAGAGCCGGCCCGCGTGCAGGCTCGTCGGCTCCGTCGATGACCGTCGACCAGTAGGTGCCGTCGGGCGTCGCGCCGTGGAGCAGCGCCGGAACGACGAAGCGCGCCGCGGCCGCGCGATCGAAGGGCAGCGCGGCGAAGGCGACCGGCCCGGTCGCCGCGGTACCGCCGACTCGGTCGTCGACCTCGATCGCGTCGAGCGCGGCGCCGACGATGTCGAGGTGGTCGACCCAGGGAGCGGGCACGTCGATGGTCAGCGCACGTCCCCATCCGTGCAGCGAGCTTCGTGGCGAGCAGAACATCGTCGACGAGCCGCCCGCGGTCGACTTGTCGGGTGGGCCGTCGGCCGAGGTGGTCACGGCTCGCATCAGTGCCGGTCCCGGGTCGCCAGGAAGAGTTGGCTGATACCGCCGGAGAACACCGCACGGCGTGCGTCGGCGAATCCTGACGCTCGCAGCATCGCCAGGATCGCGTCGGGCTCGGGAAGGTAGGCGACCGACTTGGGCAGGTAGCGATACGCAGTCCGGTCCGACAACAGCCCACCGACCATCGGCACGACCCTGCCGAAGTAGACCTTGTGACCGGCTCGCAGCAGCGGATTGGCCGGCTCGGCCACATCGATGAGCGCGATCCGCCCGCCGCCACGGACGACTCGCGCCAACTCGTCGAAGAAACCCTCGAGCTCGACGAAGTTGCGGAGCGCGAAGCCGCAGGTAGCGCCGTCCATCGAGCCGTCCGCCAAGGGCAGGCGGAGCACGTCGGCCTGCGCGCGGGGGAACGGCTTCGGCGCCGCGACGAGCATCCCCAGACTCAGGTCGACGCCCAGCCCGACAAGACCGCGACGAGCGAGCTCGAAGCAGAAGTCGCCGGTGCCGCAGGCGAGGTCGGCGACGATCGACCCCGGGGTGAGGGCCAGGGCGGTCACGCAACGACGACGCCAGCCGACGTCCATGCGAAACGTCATGATGCGGTTCACCAGGTCGTACCGCGGCGCGATCGTGTCGAACATCTCGCGGACGGCAGCGACCTTCTCGTCACCCTGGGGCAGTGCGTCGGGGTCGATCGGCGAGGCGGGCATCGTGCACGAGGCTACGTTCTGCCGATGGCCATCGATTTCACGTTCCCGCCCGAGATCGACGAGATCCGCCACCGAGTGCGCGAGTTCATGGACGTCGAGGTGCGACCGCTCGAGGCCGAGGCCGACGCACTCGGGTGGGAGCGCGACGAATGGATCAAGGCGATCATCGAATGCCGCGGCAAGGCCAAGGCCGCCGGGCTGTGGCTGCCGCACATGCCGGTCGAATGGGGCGGGATGGGACTCGGCCACCTCGAGATGGCCGCGGTGTCCGCCGAGGCCGGCAAGACCCGCATGGGTTCGTTCATGCTGAACGCGCAGGCGCCCGACGAGGGCAACATGCACACGCTCCTGCACTGGGGCACCGACGCGCAGAAGGAGCGCTATCTGCGTCCGCTGTGCGAGGGCCACGCCCGCAGCTGCTTCGCCATGACCGAGCCCGAGGTCGCTGGGTCCGACCCCACGCTCATCCAGACCCGCGCCTACCGCGATGGTGACGAGTGGGTCATCAGCGGTCACAAGTGGTTCATCTCGGGAGCGAAGGGCGCCAAGTTCGCGATCCTCATCGCCCGCACCGAGGACGATCCCGATTTCCCACAGGCGGCGAACTCGGCGTTCCTCGTCGAACTGCCTGCGGACGGGTGGACCAACGTGCGTGACATCCAGACGATGTCGGGCGGCCACAACCACTGCGAGATCCTGATCGAGGATCTCCGTGTGCACGACGACCAGATGCTCGGCGGGCGCGGCCAGGGGCATCTCCTCGGACAGTCGCGACTCGGACCGGCGCGCCTCGCGCACTGCATGCGATGGGTCGGCCAAGCCGAGGTCGCGCTCGACATGATGGTCGACCGGTCACTGAACCGATTCGCGCACGGATCGCTGCTCGCGGAGAAGCAGGGCATCCAGTGGATGATCGCCGACTCATCGGTCGAGCTCTACCAGGCGAAACTCATGGTGCTGCACGCCGCCTACAAGATCGACAACAAGATGGACTTCACCTCCGAGGTGTCGATGGCCAAGCACTTCGTCGCGAACATGTTGAACCGCGTGATCGACCGCTCGATCCAGGTGCACGGCGCACTCGGCTACTCGAAGGACACGGTGCTCGCCGACATGGCCACGCAGGCGCGGTGGGCGCGGTTCGCCGATGGTGCTGACGAGGTGCACCAGATGCGCATCGCCCAGCGCACGATCGCCGCCTACAAGGATCACGGCACGACGAAGGCGGCAACGGGTGGACTCCCCATTTGATCGAGAGGACGTGCGGTCGCGCCTCGTCGTCGGGGTGACGCTGGCCTTCGCATCGGCATTCCCGGTGATGTTGCTGGCGGTCCGAGTGAAGCTCACCGCCGGTTTCGGCTTCGGGTTCCTCATCTGGAATCTCTTCCTCGCCTGGATTCCACTCGTCTTCGCGTTGGTCCTCGAATGGGGCTGGCGCCGGCACTGGCCACGGCTCAAGTTGCTCATGCCGTTCGCGGCGTGGCTGATCTTCTTCCCGAACTCGCCCTACCTCGTGACCGACCTCGTGCACCTCCAGCATGCGCCGAACTCGCCGCTGTGGTTCGACGCGCTGATCCTCATGTCGATGGGGATCGCCGGACTGCTCGTCGGGTATGTGTCGCTCTATCTCGTGCAGCTCGTGTTCGCCGCGTCGTTCGGCAAGATACGCAGTTGGATCATGTCGCTCGTCGTCCTGGGCCTGTGTGGCTTCGGCATCTATCTCGGCCGTTTCGCCCGCTACAACTCGTGGGACATTCTGAGCCGTCCGCGGTCGCTGCTCTACGACGTGCGGTCGGTCGCATTCGAGCCGTTGTCGAACAAGCGGGCGATCGCAGTGAGCATCATCTTCACGTCATTCCTCGTCGTCACCTACGGCGGAATCGTGGCGCTCGGCCAGATCCGCGTTCCCGAGCGCGATGTCGAGACCGACTTCGAGGAGAGCGACGGCGAGGGCGGTCTCCTCTGAACCGTCAGCCGAGCGCCGCCATCTCCTTGGCCCAGCGGTAGTCGGCCTTGCCGGACGGCGATCGCTGGACCTTGTCGACGAACACGTAACGTTTGGGCAGCTTGTAGCGGGCGAGGTGGCGTTCGGCCTCGGCGGTCAACGATTCGTTCGTCGCCGTGTCGCCAGCCTTGACCTGAACGATCGCGACCACCTCGTTGCCCCAACGCTCCGACGGGCGACCGCAGACGACCACGTCGAACACCGCGGGATGGGCGGCGAGTGCCTGCTCGACCTCCTCGGCGAAGACCTTCTCGCCGCCGGAGTTGATCGTGACCGAGTCGCGGCCGAACAGCTCGAGCAGGCCCTCGTCGGTCAGCCGTGCACGGTCACCCGGTACCGAGTACCGCACGCCGTCGATCACGGGGAAGGTCCGCGCCGACTTTTCCGCGTCGCCGAGGTATCCGAGCGGAACTCGTCCAGCCTGTGCCAGCCATCCCGGCTCTTCGTGGCCCGCGGCGAGCACCCGCGTCAGATCCTCGGAGAGGATGCACATGCCCGGGCCCGGCGCGAACGTGCCGGTCGAGGCGTTCTGCCCGCCCGCTGCGACCTGTGTCGCCTGCTGGCCGGTCTCGGACGCACCGAGACCATCGATGATCATGAGCGACGGCGCGACGGCCAGGAGGCGGTTCTTCACGCCGGCCGACAGCGCCGCACCACCCGAGACGATGACGAGCAGCGAGCGCAGATCGTGGCCGCCGGCCTCCATCGCTTCGACCATGGGTCGCCCGAACGCGTCGCCGACGATCAGCACCGCGTTCACGCCTTCGGACTCGATGTGCGACAGCACGTCGTCGGCATCGAAACGATCGACGACGGCCGGCACGACGATGGTGTTGCCGCCGCCGAATCCGTTGAGCGCCATCCAGTGCGCGGCACCGTGCATGAACGGCGGCGCCGGCATCATCTTCGTGCCGCCGCTCGCTGCGTTGCCGGCGATCTCCTCATACGACGCCCACTCGTCGCTCGTGCCCAGCTTGCGACCGCCGAGCGCCCCGACCCAGATGTCGGCCTGGCGCCACAGGACACCCTTGGGCATGCCGGTCGTGCCACCCGTGTAGAGGATGTAGAGGTCGTCACCCGACCACGCCGAAGTGACGGACTCGTCGAGCGCCGGCGAGGCGGCCGCGAGCACGTCTTCGTACCATTCGGCGCCCTCGAGCAGATCGTCGCCGGAGTCGTCGGCGACCTGCCACAAGGTGGTGAGGTGCGGCAGGCGGTCGCGCACCTCGGCCAGCGTGTCGGCGAAGGCCGAGTGGAAGATCACGCCGCGCGCACCCGAGTCCGCCAGCAGGTACTCGAGTTCTTCGGCGACATAGCGATAGTTCACGTTGAACGGCGCGACCCGCGCCTTGTACGCGCCGAGCATTCCTTCGAGGTACTCGTTGCCGTTGTGGAGGTACAGCGCGAGATGGTCCTGGCCCGACTGGTGGGTCTCGAGGTCGGCACGCTCGGCGCGCACCGAGAACCCGCGGTCGAGTAGAGCGTTGGCGAGCCGTCGAGTCCGGTCGCCGAACTCGCGGTAGGTCAGTCGACGATCGCGGAACGTGACGCAGGGGCGGTCGGGGCACGCCGCCTCGACCGTCTCGTGGATCGCGGCAAGGTTGAACTCCATCGGTGGGACGCTACCTGCAGTCCGGATCCCTCGATGGAACGCGGAGATCGAGCAGATATCGGTCGGTTGCATCGGTGACGCAGGCGTTGCGGCCGTAGCTCGTGTGGCCCTCGCCGGCGAACGAGACGAGGTGACCGTTGGCGAGATCGTGGGCGACGCGAACGGAGTTCTCGTAGGGCGTGGCAGCGTCGCCCCGGTTGCCGAGCACGAGGATGGCCGGCGATCCGTCGGCCCGAACGGCGCCGGTGTGGTCCTGCGGCGGGACCGCCCAGTACGCGCACGGCAGGAGCTCGTTGGCGACGTTGCCGCCGAACCGCGGGGAGATCTGCTCGAGACGATGTGCGAAGGCGGCGTACTCGTCCGAACCCGTCGGGTGCGCGGAGTCGATGCACTCGACGGCGGCGTAGGCGGTGAATCCGCCGAAGTCGTAGTACCCCTGTGCGAGATCCATCACGCCGGTGCCGTCGCCCTTCAGCGCGGACGCGATCGCGGGGCCGAGCTTGCGCCAGAGCGACTTGTCGTAGCTGGTGAAGATCGCTGCGGTGGCCAACTCGGACGGCCCGACGCGACGGCCGCTGCGACTCGGCAGGGGCGCTTTCTCGACGGCCGCTCGCACCTCGTCGTAGGCCTTCTCGAGATCGTCGACGGGGCAACCGGTGGCTTCCGCGCACGACTCGAACGCCCGGGTGACCGAGGCATCGATCGCCTTGGTCTGCGCAGCCAGCCACTCCGCGAACCGCTGCGTGGGATCGAGCACACCGTCGAGCACCATGGCCCGGATCCGTGTCGGGAAGAGGGCGGCGTAGCGGAGTCCGACGTAGGTGCCGTACGAGAATCCGACGTAGTTGAGAGGCTGATCGTCGAGCGCGACGCGGATCGCCTCGAGGTCACGGGCGACGTCGTCGGTTCCCATGTGCGCGAGGAGCGAGAGGTCGGAGGCCGTGCACTCGTCCGCGACGGCACGCGCGGCGTCGTCGAGCGTGCGTTGCTCGGTCGCATCGTCCGGGTCGGAATCGGCGGCCAGGAAGGAGTCGACCTTCTTTCCGCACTGCAGATGGGTGCTCGCGCCGACGCCGCGAGGGTCCCAGCTCACGATGTCGAACTTCGCCAAGACGGCGGTGCTGAACGGGTTGCCGAACAGGAAGTCGAGGCCGCTCCCGCCGGGGCCGCCGGGGTTGCTCAACAGGTAGCCCTTGCGTTTTCCGCTGGCCGGCTGACGGCCGATCGCGAGGTCGATCTTCGTGCCGGACGGATCGGCCCAGTCGAGCGGGACCGAGAGCGTCGCGCACTGGAACGCGGGCTGACCGTCGCATGCGCGCCAGTTCAGCCGGCCGGGTCGCCACGACGATGACGGCGCGGTCGTCTGGCCCGAGCCGGAGGGTCTGATCGCTGCGGTCGTCGACTCGGGCGGCACGGTGCTGGTCGCCGTGGGGTGGGTCGTCGACGACCGGGCTCGCAGCTCGTTGCCGCTGCACGCCGCGGCTGTGAAAACGGCCACGGTGAGGCAGACGGCAATCGTGGCGGGGGGTCGACGACGCACCGGTACAGGCTAGAGGTGCAGCTTCTAGAGTCGAGCGCATGATCTTCGGCACGTTCATTCCTCAGGGTTGGAAGATGGAGCTCGCTGCGATCGACGACGTGCAGCAGAAGTGGGCGACGACGGTCGAGATCGCCGAGCTGGCCGAGAACCTCGGGTACGACTCGATCTGGGTCTACGACCACTTCCACAACGTGCCGGTCCCCGCACACGAGACGATGTTCGAGTGCTGGACGACGATCGCCGCGATCAGCCAGCGGACATCGCGGGTGCGCCTCGGTCAGATGGTCGGGTGCATGTCGTATCGCAACCCCGCGCTCCTGGCGAAGATCACCGCCAACATCGACGTCATCTCGGGCGGACGACTCGACTGGGGCATCGGTGCGGGCTGGTACGACGGTGAATACAAGGCCTACGGCTACGACTATCCGTCGAACGCCGATCGCATCCGCATGCTGCGCGAGACGGTCGAGATCGTGCAGCTCATGTGGAGCGAGCCCGACGCGACCTACACCGGCCGCCATTTCAGTGTCGCCGGCGCGCAGTGCGATCCGAAGCCGTTGCAGCAACCGCACCCGCCGATCTGGATCGGTGGCGGGGGAGAGCAACTCACCCTGCGGGTGGTCGCTCGGCTGGCCACGCACTCGAACTTCGGTGGCAAGCCGCACGAGTGGGCACACAAGGCGTCGGTGCTCGCGGGGCACTGCACCGACGTGCGCCGCGACTACGACACGATCACCAAGACCTGGTCACCCGAGTTGTTCATCCGCGACGACGAAGCCGAGATCATCGCCGGCGGCACGCGGAGCTTCTGGGGCGAGCCCTTCGACTCGTGGCGCGAGGGCAACCTCGTGGGAACGCCCGAGCAGATCTGCGAGAAGCTCCGCGCCTACCAGGAGCTGGGATGCGGCGGCGTCGTTCCCTGGATCTCCGACCTGCCCGGCACCGAGACCCTGCGGCTGTTCGCCGAGAAGGTGATGCCCGAGTTCAGGTGAACCTCGGGCCCGGCCCCGAGGCCCGCTGCTTCGCCGCCGTTCCGGCCCGATTGGTGTGAACTCCGCGCCGATTTCAGCGCGCGATTCGCACCAATCGCCTGGAATAGCCGAACGGGTCGCCGCTACTCGTAGACGCGGACGATGACCTCGGCGACGCACGAGGGCTTGGGCGCGCCCTCGACCTCGAACGTGTACACGTAGGTGCACTGCGCCTGGCCCGGCGCGAGCTCGTCGATCTCTTTGATCTGGATGCCGAGGCGCAGCTTCGAGCCGACGGGGACGGGGCTCGGGAAGCGGACTTTGCCGCAGCCGTAGTTGACGCCCATCGAGAAGCCGGAGACCTGCATCACCTGCGGCGCGAGCATCGGGCCGATCGACAGGGTGAGGTAACCGTGCGCGATCGTGCCGCCAAACGGTCCGTCCTTGGCCCGCTCGGGGTCGGTGTGGATCCACTGGTGATCGCCCGTCGCATCGGCGAACTTGTCGACACGCTCTTGCGTGATCTCGAGCCAGTCGCTGTAGCCGAGGTGCTGACCTTCGAGTGCCTTGAGTCCGGCGATGCCGTCAATCTGTGTTGCCATGGCCCCGGATCTTAGAGGCGTCGATTCAGGATTCGCGCAGACGCCGGCTGTGCTCGTCGAGCCGCCGGCGTTCGGCCAGCGTGAGGCTGTCGACTCCGCCGTCGGCGATCTTGTCGAGCAGCATGTCCATGTCGGCCTGGCTCGCGCGGTCGAGGTGCCCCGTGCCGCGTATCGGCACGACCTTCGGACCTTTCGAACTGTGTTGCCGCTTCGCCTTCTCACGAGCCCGGTTGGCCTTCGTGTACGGGTCCTTCGTGATGAACGCCGGCAGCGGCAGCTTGGGGATCCACGGGTACTCGTCACTCAGATTGAATGCCCGCAGGGCGAGGAGGGCGACGCCACACAGAAGACCGAGGAAGACCAACTGGTCCCACATCCGGTACTCGAGCAACTGCAGCACCTGGATGCCGAGGATGACCGCGCCGAAGACCCACAACGGAATGTTGAAGAAGCTGCGAGCCGTCGGGTTGACCATGACGAAGACGCCGAACAGCGCGAACTCGATCAGTTGGATCCCGCCGACGCCGAGATCGAGCGCGACCGCGATGACGCCGGGAACGGCGGTGAGGATCGCGAGGAACCACACGTAGCGGACGCGACCGAGGAGGCGCTCGATCTCGCGGCCGAACACGTATAGCAGGGCGATGGAGATGGCGGTCCAGAGCGAGATCTCGTTGGCGAGGGGCCAGGAGCCGATTCGCCAGATCTGCCCGGACCGCACCTGCCAGCTCCGCAAGACGGTGGCGTCGTAGAGCAGCAGGGTCGCCGCCCTGATGAACAGCGAGAGCGTCGAAAGTCCGACGATCAGGATGGTCGTGGTCACCTCGATCGTGCCGACGCGGAACCACCCGTCGTCGGTCGATCCTCGCGAAGGTCGGAATCGGTCCACGGACTCAGTCTGGCAGCGGTCGGGGCCGGAGCGGGGACATGTCGACCGCGATGGTGTGCTCAGCGCGCAGTTGTCCGCACGCCGCGTCGATGTCGGTGCCACGATTCGCCCGGATCGTCGCGTTGACCCCACGGACCTCGAGGTGGTCGCGGAAGCGCCGGATGACGTCGGTGGCGCTGCCGACCGTCGGCCAGCCGGGCGTCGGGTTCAGCGGGATGAGGTTGACGTGCGCCCGCAACGGGAGTGCGTACTCGGCGAGTTCGTCGGCGTCGTCGAGCGAGTCGTTGGTGCCGGCGATCATCGCCCACTCGAAGCTGAGCCGTCTCCGCTTCGCCGCCAGGTACTCGGCGCACGCGTCGGCCAACTCCGCGAGCGGGTAGCGACGGTTGATCGGTACGAGCTCGTCGCGCAGCGTGTCGTTCGCTGCGTGCAACGAGACCGCGAGATTCACCGGCAGGTCTTCGCTCGCCATGCGACGGATGCCCGGGACGATGCCGACCGTCGAGATCGTGAGATGGCGCGCCGAGATCCCGATGTCGCCGTGCAGCCGCCGCACCGCGTCCCAGACCGCGTCGTAGTTGGCCATCGGCTCGCCCATGCCCATGAACACGATGTTCGACACCCGCCGCGGCGCGGCGACGCGAGCGCCTTCGACGGCCTGCTCGATGATCTCGCCGGCCGACAACTGCCGGTCGAAGCCGGCTTGTCCTGTCGCGCAGAAGCCGCACGCCATCGCACATCCCGCCTGGGTCGACACGCAGACGGTCGCCCGTTCGGGGTACAGCATGAGCACGGTCTCGATCTGGCGTCCGTCGTCGAGCGTCCACAGGAACTTCGAGGTCTGTCCGTCGGTGCTCGTGGACCGAACGGCGAGTCGCAACGCCGCGGGAAGCTGCTCGCCGAGCGACGCGCGCAGTGCCTTCGGCAGCGTTGTGATCTCGTCGGGCGACCGCAGTTGCCGGTGCAGACCGTCCCAGACCTGATCGACGCGATAGCGCGGTTGGTCGGCGAGCAGCGCGCCGAGCTGATCACGATCCACGTCGTAGCGACGGACAGGCACAGCGGTCACGCTAGGTCTTCCTGTCCGGAGGTTGAGTTGGTGATGGGCCTTGTGGAGGGGTTGATCATGCCGCGAGGTGGCGGCGTTGGTCGAGGACTTCTTTGGGGGT
>JAYTFP010000111.1:0-4773 GCA_043734285.1 Acidimicrobiaceae bacterium | reverse complement strand
ATGAGACCGAGGAGGATGTGCTCGGTGCCGATGTAGTTGTGGCCGAGCTGCAGCGCTTCACGCAGCGACAGCTCGAGAACCTTCTTCGCACGCGGCGTGAAGGGGATGTGGCCAGAGGGTGACGATCCGCCCTGACCGATGATCTCTTCGACCTGCTGGCGCACCGCCTCGAGGGAGATGCCGAGTGATTCGAGTGCCTTTGCCGCGACCCCTTCGCCCTCGTGGATGAGCCCGAGCAGGATGTGCTCGGTGCCGATGTAGTTGTGGTTGAGCAGGCGCGCTTCTTCTTGCGCAAGCACCACGACCCGGCGGGCACGATCTGTGAAACGTTCAAACACCTGAGTGCCTCCCTGGGGACTCGTCGATCCAGTGTATCCGGGCCTCTCCCATTCGGTACTGCGATGCCCGGCGGTATGTGACGGTTGGAACACGCGAACGGCCCCGCGGCTTCCCGGACAAGGGTCACAGGGATCGCGGCCTGATCGCTTGGGGCCTTCCGAGGGTCGCGCAGTAACGTCGCAGCGTGGCCGGTGGCAATCCTCTCAGCGTCATCCCGGCGATGGTCGGTGACCTCGCTCGGGTCTCCGACGAGCTCGTCCGTTCGGCCCGTTCCGACGATCCCTACCTCACCGAGATCGCCACACACCTGATCGCCGCTGGCGGCAAGCTCATCCGCCCCGGGTTCTGCATCGCCGCTGCCGCGACGGCCCTCGACCTCGACGGCCCCGCCGGACCCGACGTCATCCGCGGCGCCGCAGCGGTCGAGCTCGTGCACCTCGGTTCGCTGTACCACGACGACGTCATGGACGACGCGACGACCCGTCACTTCGTCGACAGCGTCAACTCGCGATGGGGCAACCACAAGGCGATCCTCGCCGGCGACTTCCTCCTCGCCCGGGCGTCCGAGATCGCCGCGTCACTCGGCGTCGAGGTCGCGGCGTTGCTCGCGGCCACCATCGCGCGGCTGTGCGAGGGACAGGTCCTCGAGCTGCAGCACGTCCACGACCCGAGCCGCAGCGAGGCCGACTACCTCCGCTCGATCACCGGCAAGACCGCGTCGCTGCTCGCAACCGCGTGTCGCATCGGCGGCATCGTCGCCCGACTCTCGCCGGTGCAGCTCGAGGCGGTCACGACGTTCGGGCACAGCTACGGCATGGCCTTCCAGATCGTCGACGACGTGCTCGACCTGGTCTCGACCGACGCCGCGCTGGGTAAGCCGTCGGGCCATGACATGGAGGAAGGCGTCTACACGCTGCCGGTCATCCGGGCGCTGGCGGGCGCCCGCGGCGACGAGCTGCGCGCGCTGCTCACGCCGTCGATGAGCGAAGCCCAACGCGACGCGGCGGTGCTGATCGTGCGCGACGGCGGACACGTCGACGGCGCGATCGATGTCGCCCGCACCTACGCCCAGACCGCCGCGTCGGTGCTCGACGACCTGCCGCCCGGCCCCGGCGTCGACGGCTTCACCGCCGCGGCGCAACACCTCGTCAGCAGCGTCGAGGCCGCGGCCACCTGACGTCGTAGCGGTCACCTCGGCGGAACGAGCCTCGCTGTGGCGGGTTCAGGTGAGGAGTACGGCGGGGCTGCTGCAATCGCCGCGGCCCACGCATCGCGCCGCGGGTCGTGGTCGAGCTCGTAGTGGCGCAGTCGGCGCTGCTCTTCCGCGGCGAAGTCGTCATTGAGTCCCCGCATGAACGCGATGACGAACCGATCGACCCGCGCCGACGCGACGGCGGGGTCGTGGTCGGTGCCCTGCACGCGTATCGGTCCGTCTCCCGGCAGGGTGACGCGAACCTTCGGGATGAGCTGAGACGCTTCCTCCGCGGTGATTCCGCGCAACTCGGCCGGATCGATGGGAATGACGCGCTCAGCCTTGGCAGTGCGGCAATCCAAGCAGTCGTCCTCCATCGGCCGAGGGTTCGGCACGATCACGCGCGTCGCTGTGTAGACGTCGTCGGGCGAGGACCGCCGAGCTGTCGCCGCGCTCGGCGAGAAGCGGAGACCGAGCACCACGGCCACGACCACGAGCGCGAGGCCGAGCACGGCGCTGACGACCACTGCGTCGCGCGAATTCTGGCGAACCGTGCGCGAGAACTTGGGCTGAGCCCGCGCGATCGCGCTCGGTTCGGGGTCGGCCACAGTCACGGGTCGGGTGACACGACGAAGATCACCGCGGGAACGTCGCGGCGCGAGATGGTGACGCGCTCCCCCGCCTCGACGGCCGCGGCGCCGAGGCAGCGACTACGGAGGGTGGCCCCGTCGGCCATGCGGATGGTGATGAGCGACGTGACGCCCGAGAACTCGAGCGCGACGACCTCGGCCGCCACCCCGCCGCCGCCGTCGGAGCCCACCACCAGGTGCTCAGGCCGCACGAGCACATCGACCGTTCCCGACTCGATCGGTCGAGACGACGCGACGCCGAGACGTCCGAAGATCGTGTCGACCGACGACGCGCCGTCGAACGTGCCGGCGGCGAAATCCGCATCGCCGACGAACTCGGCCACCCAACGGTCGCGCGGCTGCTCGTAGACGGCCTCGGGCCGATCAACCTGCACGATCACGCCGTCGCGCATGACCGCGACGCGATCCGCCAGCGTGAACGCCTCCTCGCGATCGTGGGTGACGAACACCGTCGTCACACCGGCCGCCTCGATCACGTCGCGCACCTCGTGGCGCAGCCGGAGTCGCAACACCGCGTCGAGATTCGAGAACGGTTCGTCCATCAGGACCACGTCGGGACGCGGCGCGAGCGCCCGAGCGAGCGCGACCCGCTGCTGTTGACCACCCGACAACTCGTCGGGCATGCGCGCCGCGAGGTCGGTCATCCCGACCAGCGCGAGCATCTCGTCGACGCGCTCGCCGCCCCTGCGCTGCGACCGTTCGAGACCGAAGCCCACATTGCGCGTCGTGTCGAGGTGCGGGAACAGCGCGCCGTTCTGGAACTCGAATCCGACGCGGCGCTTCTCGGGCTCGACGTGTACGCCAGCGCCGGAGAACACCGCGCGCCCGACCTCGATTGATCCGCCGTCGACGGTGTCGAGCCCCGCCACGAGACGCAGCAGCGTCGTCTTGCCACAGCCGGACGGGCCGAGCAGCACGACGACCTCACCCTCGGCCACGTCGAGGTCGACGCCGCGCAACACCGGCGTGGCGCCGAACGACTTGACCACGCCCCGCAGTGCGATGGCGCTCATGCGCCTAGGCCTGTTCGGGTCGCAGGGTCGGGAAGAGGATCACGTCGCGGATCGACGCCGAGTCGGTCAGCAGCATGACCAGGCGATCCATCCCGATGCCCAGCCCGACGGTCGGCGGCAATCCGAACTCGAGCGCGCGGATGTAGTCGTCGTCGACGACCATCGCCTCGTCGTCGCCCTCGTCGCGTTGCGTCGCCTGGGCCTCGAAGCGGGCGCGCTGGTCGACGGGATCGCACAACTCGCTGAACCCGTTGCACAGCTCGCGGCCGGCGACGATGCCTTCGAACCGCTCGGTCAGCAGCGGATGGTCGCGGTGCTCACGCGCCAGCGGCGAGACCTCTTTCGGGTAGTCGGTCACGAAGATCGGATCCCACAACGTCGACTCGGTTGTCTTCTCGTAGAGCTCGAGGAGCAACTTGCCCGACCCATACGACGGCTTGTGCGGCGTCTGGTGCTCATCACAGATGCGACGCAGCTCGTCGGCCGGCGTGTCGACCGAGACCTCGACGCCGATCTGCTCACTGACCAACTCGGCCAGAGTCGCCCGCCGCCACGGCGCGGTGAGGTCGAACGGGCGGTCGCCGTAAGTGATGTGCGTCGTGCCCAGCAGCTCCTCGGCGAGATGCGCGACCAGCTGCTCGGTCATCTCCATGTGCGTGCGGTAGTCGCCGTACGCCTCGTAGCACTCGAGCATCGAGAACTCGGGGTTGTGGCGCGGCGACATGCCTTCGTTGCGGAACACCCGCGCGATCTCGAAGACCTTGGGGAACCCGCCGACCACGAGGCGCTTCAAGTAGAGCTCGGGCGCGATCCGGAGATACAGCTCGACGTCGAGCGCGTTGTGATGCGTCACGAACGGCCGTGCCAAGGCGCCGCCGGGAATCGGATGGAACACCGGTGTCTCGACTTCGAGGAAGCCGCGCATCTCCATGAACCGCCGCGTCGCGGAGAGGATCTGCGACCGCATCGTGAACGTACGCCGCGCCTCGTCGGTGACCCACAGGTCGACATAGCGCTGCCGGTAGCGCAGATCGGGATCGGTGATGCCGTGCCACTTGTCGGGGAACGATCGAGTGGTCGGCGCCAGCATCTGCCACGAGTCGACGCGCACCGACAGCTCACCGCGCTTGGTGGTCATCACCTCGCCGGCGACTCCGATCCAGTCGCCGAGATTGAGGTCGGTGAATCCGTCGAACTCGGGCGTGGTCTGCGACGGCGCGAAGAGTTGGATCCGGCCCGAGTGATCGGCGAGCGTGCCGAACGCGAGCTTGCCCTGCACGCGTCGCAACATGAGCCTGCCGGCCACGGCGACCCGGTGGCCGGTCTCGATGCCCGGACCGAGCTCGTCGAATCGTTCGGCGATCGCCGCCGCGGTGTCGGTCACGTCGTACCGGTAGGGCAGCGGCGAGCCAGGGGGCGTCTCGGTCATGTGGGGCCGTTCTTCTCCCAGATCAGTCGCAGGCCGTGCAGCGTGAGCCACGGCTCGACGTGCTCGATCGAGTCGCAGAACGGCTCGACGAGTTCGGCGAGCCCGCCGGTCGAGATCACCGTCGCGTCGCCGATCACCTCTTCGATGCGA
>JAYTFP010000110.1:0-29293 GCA_043734285.1 Acidimicrobiaceae bacterium | reverse complement strand
CCACCCGACGATCGGCATCTCGGCGCACCGGTACCACCTGTTCACCGCCGAGACGGCGACGTATCACGGTGCCCCCGCGGATCCGTCGGAGTCCGAGCGAATCGAGTGGGTCAGCGTCGAGCGGGTGCGCCGCTACATGCAGCGCGGCGAGATCAGCGACGGGTTGTCGCTCACCGCGTGCTGCTACGCGTTGGCCTTTTCCTGAAGCGGATCCCAGCCGATCAGGTCGTTCAGCCGCGGGTCGTTCGAGAACATCTCGACGATCGGGATGTCGAGGCCGATCCGCTTCTGCAGTCGCTTGATCTCGAGCTCCTGGTTCCACAGCACGAACGTGACGACGACGCCCGCAGTGCCGGCGCGGGCGGTGCGACCCGAGCGGTGCAGATAGGTCTTGTGGTCGGACGGCGGGTCGAAGTGGATCACCACGTCGCAGTCGTCGATGTGGATGCCGCGGGCCGCCACATCGGTGGCGACGAGCGCCTTGAGCTTGCCCTCCATGAACCGAGACAACGCTCGCTCACGGATGTTCTGACGGAGGTCGCCGTGAATCGCCGCGGCATCGACGCCCGCCTCCTCGAGCTTGCCGGCGAGGCGGTCGGCTCCGTGCTTGGTGTTCGAGAAGATCAGCACGCGGTTCGACGCGGCGACGATCGCTGCGGCGACCTTGACCCGGTCCATCTCGTGCACGGTGATGAACCGGTGCTGCATCTGGTCGACGGTGACGGTGGCCGACTCGACCTCGTGGCGCACCGGATCGGTCTGGTAGCGCTGGACCAGCGCGTCGACCACACCGTCGAGCGTGGCCGAGAACAGCAGTGTCTGGTGCGAGCCCTCGACGTTGCGCAGGATCCACTCGACCTGCGGGAGGAACCCCATGTCGGCCATGCGGTCGGCCTCGTCGACGATGACGTGTCGCACTGCCGCGACCGACAGCGACTTGCGCTCGATCAGGTCGATGGCGCGGCCCGGGGTGCAGACGATGAGGTCGATGCCGGCCTCGAGGGCGGCGACCTGCTTCTCGATCGGGTCGCCGCCGTAGATCGCGAGCACCGACCGGTCGACCGAAGCGGCCAGCGGCGCGAGCTCGTCACGGACCTGCGTCGCCAACTCGCGGGTCGGCACGAGCACGATGCCGGTCGGCCGGTTCGGCGCCGCCTTGGGCAGCACCTGGAGTGTCGGGAGGCCGAAGGCCAGCGTCTTGCCGGACCCTGTCTTCGCCTTGCCGCAGACGTCATGGCCGGCGAGCGCGTCGGCGATGGTCAGAGCTTGTATGGCGAATGGCTGCGTGATCCCCCGCTGGGCAAGTGCGGCGACCAGGGGGGCGGACACGCCGAGCGATTCGAACGTGGTGGTCATTGGTGATCGGTCCTTGTGGTCCGGTCCACAGTAGCCCCACCTACGGGATGACCGGACATGCGTCGGTGTCGGCCGAACGGTCGTCGGCTTCGCCGACACGCCCGCTCTCGATGGAGCCTGCCGCCTCCCGGCGCAGGCTCTGGGCCGGGACGACTCCATCTACGATGAGCCGTGTTCACTCCTCGCGAGCCGATCACGACGAAAGGCGACCGTGCCGACCGACCTTCCCCGAGTCGTTCTCGACCACGTCGAACGGTGGCCTGCGGCGCATGTCGGCATCGTCGTCGTCGGACCCGAGGGTCTGCTCGCACAACACGGCGACGTCGATCGGCGGTTCGCTCTGGCATCGGTGACCAAGGCGTTGGTGTCGAGCGCGGTCCTCATGGCCGTCGAGGAGGGAGCGCTCACACTCGACGACCCGGCAGGCCCCGAGGGGTCAACCGTGCGTCACCTCCTCGCACATGCATCGGGTCTCACACCCGACGGTCGCAGCCCGATGGTGGCACCCGGCAAGCGACGCATCTACTCGAATTCGGGATTCGAGATACTGGGCGAAACGTTCGCCACGTCGACGGGCATCGAGCTCGGCCAGTACCTCCGCGACGGCGTGCTCAGTCCGCTCGAGATGACGTCGACGTCAGTCCCGGGCTCGGTGGCCCACAGCGCGGTGTCAACCGCCGGCGACCTCGGCCGTTGGGTCGTCGCGCTCATGCAGTCGGTGGAGGAGGCGCCGGGAACGATCTGGCACCGCACGACGATCGAGCAGTTGAGCGAGATCCAGTTCCATGACCTCGCGGGCGTGCTGCCCGGCTACGGACCCCAGTCGCCGAATCCCTGGGGTCTCGGATTCGAGATCCGCGGCGACAAGTCACCCCACTGGACGGGGCGCCACAACTCACCCCGCACCTTCGGCCACTTCGGTCGGTCAGGGACCTTCGTCTGGATCGACCCCGATGTCAGCCTCGGTCTGGTCGCCCTGGGCGACGTTGACTTCGGCGACTGGGCGATCGACCTCTGGCCCGCCCTGGCCGATGCCGTCCTCAGCAGTTTCGGCGGAGTCTGACGGCTCTGACATCTCTGGTGGCGTCCACGGCTCGACTGCCAGTGCCTCGGCGGTCTCCTCAGACGAACGGAACAGACCGCCCCAGAAGAGCCAGATCAGTGCCACCGCGATCATCGTCGGGCTGACCACGTCGTTCACCCGGTGACCGAACAGTCGGGTCGCGTTGTCGATGCGCAGGGCCTCGACCCACCAGCGCCCGAGGAAATAACCGCCGATGAACAGCGGGAAGATCTTGCCGGGCCGCAGGCGCTTGCTGCGATCGACGCGGATCAGCACGAACATCAACGCGATGTTCCACAGGCCCTCGTAGAGGAACGTCGGGTGGAACGTCGCGTCCTGCGCAAACTTCGCGTACTGGCCGGTCGGTCGGTGCGCCGCATCGATCTTCAACGCCCACGGCAGCTTGGTGGGCTTCCCGTAGAGCTCTTGGTTGAACCAGTTGCCGAGGCGACCGATCGCCTGTGCGAGCGGCACTGCGGGCGTCATCGCATCGGCGACATCGCCGAGTCGCATCCCGTACGACTTCGCCGCGAGCACCCCGACCAAGGCACCCAACGCGATGCCACCGGGGATGCCCAGTCCGCCGCGCCAGATCTCGAACGCGTCGGGCCACCACTTACACGTGGAGCATCCGTACCGTGAGCTCCAGTCGGTGATCACGTGATAGAGCCGTGCGCCGACGAGCCCGGCCGGCACGGCCCAGAGCGCGATGTTCGAGATCTGGTCGGGGTCGCCACCGCGCGCCACCCACCGTCGCCGTGCGAGCGAGAGCGCGACGAACACGCCGATCGCGATCATCACCCCGTACCACTTCGTGTGGATGATGGGCAGCGTGTCCGAGGGAGGACTCGGTATCGAAGCGAAGGTCATGACTGCCTCTCAGGTCGTGCCGGTGGTGGGTTTCGTGGACGGTGCGGCCGTCGAGGCGCTCGCATCGAGTGTCGTCGAGGTGGCCGGACGCGTCGTGGTGCTGCGGGGGGTCGAGGTCGTGGTGGTCGACGTCGACGTCGCGGTCGGCAGCGGCGCGAGCGGAGCGCCAGGCACCATGTCGTCCTTGCCGAGACACTCGTCGAGGAGCTTCGCGAGATTCACGCTCGATCGAGCGTTGTTGGCGAACGGATCCGGCTCCTTGCCGTCGACGAGCCCCTCCGCGAGGTCGCGCGGCAGGCCGAGCCGCGTGAAGCCGCGCGAGACGCAGGCCGCGACCGGGAGTCGCAGCTTCTGATACGACGACAGCACCTCGAGATACGCCTTCTCGAAGTTCACGCACCCGATCAACAGGTTGATGACCGCGGTTCGTTCCTCGGGCGGATAGGCGAGCGCGATGCTGCCCTTCTGCGGATCGAACCCCAGCTCGAGGAGGTGATCCGCACCGAGCCTGCGAACGAGGTGCTCGGCCACACACGTCGCCTGATCGTGGGGCGGCGCCCACTCGCCGAGGTCGGGGCCGACCGCGGTGAGGTGATCGACCAACGACTCGGTGATGCCGGCCTCGGTCCTCGGGTACTGCTTGGGCGGCGGCTTCGGTGAGTCGCGCGGATCAGGCAGCGCGTCCTTCGACGTGCACGAGACGCTGACCAGGGCCACGACGCTGGCCACGAGCACGGCCGCGACCGTCAGACGCAGACGACTGCTCATCGGAGAGCACTGTACGGGCTGGGCGCGAGCCTCAGCTGTCAAGCGGTTGGAGCGTCTTACGGACGCGGGCCTCGGCCTCTTCCTCGGGAACGTCGAGCGCGAAGCTCAGCTCGGACACCAGCACGCTGCGCGCCTTGACGAGCATCGACTTCTCGCCCGCGGACAGGCCCTTGGACTGGTCGCGCAACTCGAGATTCCGCACGACCTCGGCCACCTGGTACACGTCGCCCGACTTGAGCTTCTCCTGGTGGTTCTTGAACCGCCGGCTCCAGTTCGCGGGCTCGCGGATGTCTTTCTTGCCGAGCAACTCGAAGAGATCCTGGACCTCTTCGTTGCCGATCGGCGGACGCATCCCTACGTCTTCGGCCTTGTCGGCCGGAACCGACAGAGTCAGATCGCCGTGGGCCATCTTGAGCACGAGATAGTCGGTCTTCACACCGTTGAACTCACGAGTGACACGGCTCTCGATGATCGCTGCACCGTGGTGCGGATACACCACCCGATCTCCGACGTCGAACAACGGCTACTCCTCGGTTGGGGCCATTTCGCATGACCGTGCCTGTCGGGAGGATGCCACGTTTTGGCAAGATCGGCCAATCATCTGAGCGGGCTATGGTGCGCCGGGAGGCCCTCAGATGAGCACCATCGCGACCGCGGTCGGCGACAATCGCGACGCATGATCCGACCCCGCGAGTGGGTCGCCGCGCAGATCGTGCTGCTGATCGCCGTGGTCGTGGTCGGCGGCGGGCCGACGTTCGCGACACCGTGGTGGTCCAAGGCGACCGGCATCGCGATGATCGCCATTGGCTTCGCCATCGCAGTCGCTGCGGGACGGGCACTGGGCGTCGCGTTCACGCCGTCGCCGGCGCCCAACGGCCTCGGTGAGATGTGCACCACCGGACCGTTCCGATGGGTGCGACATCCCACCTACCTGGCGGTGCTCATCGCGTACCTCGGTGTGGTGATCGTCGCCGGCACGTGGGGACGCGCCGCGCTCTGGCTCGTGATGCTGGGATTCTTCAACCTGAAGGTGCGATACGAGGAACGACTGCTGCGCAGCGCGTTCCGCGCGTACGACGCGTACGCGACGAACACGGGCCGACTGCTCCCCCGCGTACGATCCTGAGACACCCGTCACAGTGCCGTCTGCGGGCTCGTGGATCGTGGCGGAATACCGAACGAATCCTCTACAGTCATCCGACTTGTCGAAGGGATCGAGATGCTGCATTCGTGGTTGACCGACTCGGCCGAGGTCCGACCAGCCGGGGCCAAGGGCGTGGGTGTCTTCGCCACCGCCGACATCGCGGCGGTGGCAACCGTGGCCGGATTCGGCGGTCACGTGATGAGCCGCGTCGAATTCGAACGCCTGCCGATCGATCAGCAGACGCACTCGCTCCAGATCGATGCCGATCTCTTCATGAGCTGCCCGACCGACAGCGAGCCGGCCGACTGCTTCAACCACAGCTGCGAGCCGAACTGTGGGGTACTCGGCAACATCCTCCTCACCACGCTGCGCCCCGTCGTTGCCGGCGAAGAGCTCACGTTCGACTACGCGATGTGCGACGCTGACGACTACGACGAGTTCGAGTGCGAGTGCGGATCGGCCACGTGTCGCAACAAGGTCACGGGGAACGACTGGATGATCCCCGAGTTGCAACAGCGCTATCGCGGCTCGTTCTCGACCTACCTCGAGCGTCGGATCGCGCAGATCCAGGCCGCGCCGAGTCCCCGAGACCTGCTGTGAGTCGGTCGAGGTGATCCGTCCGGCATCGGGCGCTGACGTCGACGCGGTGGCCGATCTCGCGCACGAGCATCGCATTCGTCAGCAGGGTTGGGATCCCGAGTTCTGGTCGATGTCGCCCTCGGCGCGGCAGATCCATCCAATGCTGCTGCGCGTCGCGCTCGACAACGCGGCGGGACTCGCGCTCGTCAGCGAGAACGCCGGCGCCGTCGATGGCTACCTGTTCGCATCAGTCGCCCCCGACCCGCGCGACAAACGCCGATCGCTGTGGGTGGTCGACGACCTCGGCGTCGCGTCGCCGCGCTCGTGGCACTCAGTGGCCCCGGCGCTGCTCGCTGCAGTGGCGGCGAGACGTGACGAGTCGTCGACGTCGGCCATGGTGATCGGCTGCCCGCACGGCGATCACGACCGCGCCATGATGCTCATCGCGAGCGGGTTCCGGATCAGCTGCTGGTTTCGGACGCGTCGCCTGGCCGACCAGCGGGGCAACTCGATGGGATCCGCCGACGAGGGGTCGGACGACCTGCCGCTACCGCACCTCCACGGTCTGACCGCGCCGATGTCATCGTCGCAACTCGTCGAGGCGGCCGGGGCTGGAGCGATGCTGAGCTCGCCGATTCCGTCGCAACAGTTGGCGCTCGACCGGGGCACGATGGCGCTCGCCGACCCGGTCGTGGCCGGAGGGCGCAACGCGACCGTCGAACTGTTGACCGCCGTCGAGTACACCGCGGCGACGCGTGGCGACAGCATGCTGATCGTCGCGTGCGGGCCCGGCGAGCCGATGCTCGACGACGTGCTCGACGAACGGGGTTACGGACGCCCCGTCGACTGGCACGCACTGTCGTGGTGAGACCGATCGTGGTGAGGCGTTCAGTCGCTTCGGGCTAGGAGCAGCCGCTTGTCGCGCCGCATTCGTGGCACGCGAAGCACGACCCGGCGCGTTGCATGGTCACACCGCACTGCATGCACAGCGGTGCGTCGCTGCGAACGGCACGCGGCGCCTCGGCCCGCTTGGATGTGGGCGGGTCGGGCGGCATGTCGTGGCCCTGCACCGTGACCGTCGCCGACTCTTCAACGCCGGGAAGGGTGGGCTGCAGTCGCTCGGAAACGCTGTAGATCGAGAGCTCGGCGCGCTCCTCGCTGCTCAGGTAGTCGAGCGCGAGACGACGGAACAGATAGTCCATCAGGCTGTTCGCGATCCGAAGGTCGGCGTCGTCGGTCATGCCGGCCGGCTCGAACCGCATGCCCACGAACGCCTCGACGAACGCCCGGAGGGGCACGCCGTACTGGAGACCGTGGCTCACCGAGATCGCGAACGCGTCCATGATCCCGGCCAGCGTCGAACCCTGCTTCGAGACGCGGACGAACAACTCGCCCGGGCGGCCATCGGCGTACTCGCCGACGGTGACGAACCCCTTGCAGTCGGCGACGCGGAACTCGAAGGTGCGTGACGCACGGCTACGCGGCATCTTCTCGCGCACGGGCTCGTGCACGATGCGCTCGACGATCCGTTCGACTGCGACGGCCGGTACCAGCTCGACCGAGGTCGTCTTGCCGGTCGACAGCGGCTGGCCCACCTTGCAGTTGTCGCGGTACACCGCGACGGCCTTCAGACCGAGACGCCAGCCGTCGACGTAGATCTGCTCGATCTCGTCGACCGAGGTCGACTCGGGAGTGTTGATCGTCTTCGAGATCGCGCCCGAGATGAAGGGCTGCACCGCCGCCACCATGGCGAGGTGCCCCGAGTAGTGGATGACGTTGTCGCCCATCGAGCAGGCGAACACCGGAAGGTGCTCGGCCTGCAGGTGCGGTGCCCCCAGGACGGAGTGCTGATCGGCGATGTAGCCGATGATCTCGACGATCTGCCCCTCGTCGTATCCGAGCTTGCGGAGCGCCCGGTCGACGGTCTGGTTGACGATCGACATGGTGCCGCCACCGACGAGCTTCTTGGTCTTCACCAGGCCGAGGTCGGGCTCGACCCCGGTGGTGTCGGCGTCGAGCATGAAGCTGATGGTGCCGGTCGGCGCGAGCACCGACGCCTGCGAGTTGCGGACGCCGACCTCGGCCGCCAGCCGGCAGGCCTCGTCCCATGAGCGTTGTGCGGCCGAGAGCAACCCGGCCGGGACGAGGTCTTCGTCGATGACCGCGGCCTCGCGGCGATGCATGTCGAGCACGCGCAACATGTGTTCGGAGTTCTCCGCGTAGCCAGCGAAGGCACCCATGCGCGCAGCGACGCGGGCCGAGGTGGCATAGGCGTGACCGGTCATCAACGCCGTGACCGCGCCGGCCCATGCCCGACCACCTTCGGAGTCGTACGGGAGACCGAGCGCCATGAGCATGGCGCCGAGGTTGGTGTAGCCGATTCCGAGCTGACGGAACCGCCGCGTGTTCTTGGCGATCTCGTCGGTCGGGTACTCGGCGTTGCCGACGAGGATCTCCTGCGCGACGAACATGATCTCGACCGCAGCGGAGAAGCCGACCGTGTCGAACACGCCGTCTTCGTCGGTGAAGGGCAGCAGGTTGATGCTGGCGAGGTTGCACGCCGAATTGTCGAGGTGCATGTACTCGGAACACGGGTTCGAACCGTTGATGCGACCGGTCGATGCCGCGGTGTGCCAGCGGTTGATCGTCGTGTCGTACTGCATGCCGGGATCGGCGCAGTCCCACGCCGCCTGGGCGATCTCGGACATCAACCCACGCGCCGAGACCGTGCGGACGACCTCGCCCGTCGTCCGCGACGTCAACGGCCACTCGTCACCGGCGAGGACGGCCGCCATGAACTCGTCGCTGACCCGCACCGAGTTGTTCGCGTTCTGGTACTGCACCGAGTAGGAGTCGCGACCGTCGAGATCCATGTCGAAGCCGGCATCGCGCAGCGCTCGCGCCTTGGTCTCTTCGTGCGCCTTGCACCGCACGAACTCGACGATGTCGGGATGGTCGACGTCGAGGATGACCATCTTCGCGGCGCGACGCGTCTTGCCACCCGACTTGAGCGGGCCCGCCGACGCGTCGGCACCGCGCATGAAGCTGACGGGGCCCGACGGCGAACCGCCACCGGACATGCGTTCGAACGACGACCGGATGCGCGAGAGGTTGACCCCCGCGCCGGAGCCACCCTTGAAGATGACGCCCTCTTCGCGGTACCAGTTGAGGATCGAGTTCATCGAGTCGTCGACCGCGAGGATGAAGCACGCGGACGCCTGCCGGCTCACGCCGGGGACGCCGATGTTGAACCACACCGGGCTGTTGAACGCCGCCAACTGGTGGACCAGCAGGTACACGAGTTCGTCGCGGAAGATCTCGCGCTCGTCGGTGCCGCCGAAGTAACCGTCGCGATGACCCCACTCGGTGATGGTGTCGGCCACCCGGTCGATCACCTGGCGGAGCGAGGTCTCACGCTCGGGCGTGCCCAGCGTGCCGCGGAAGTACTTCTGCGTGACGATGTTGGACGCATTGACCGACCAGCTCGTGGGGAACTCGACGTCGCACTGCTCGAACGACACCGAGCCGTCGCGGTGGTCGGTGATGCGGGCGTCGCGGGTCGACCACTCGACCGTGTCGTAGGGATGCGTGCCCGCCACGGTGAAATGCCGACGGAGGCCGAGACCGAGGTCGTGATCGGTCATTGCCATGTGAGGACTCCAATGATTGGGTGGGTCAACGCTGAGCGGGACTGCGGTCGGAAGAGGACAGTGGCGCGGAGACCACGGCGCAGGCGGCAAGGCGAAGATGCCCGCTCAGCGATGGTTTCCGCCCTCGAGGAGCGGATGTTCGCGTCGCGTGCACCTTCAGGAGTTGTCTTGCCTGCCAAAGCGAGAAGACGTTGCCCACCATTCCGACCGCCTGCGCCGCGGCCCGCACCGGTGACACTACGGACAACAGCCTGTGAACGAAAAGAGGACCGAGTGTGAATAACTCGGGAGTTCTCCACAGCGGTGGGGTGCACGGCGGCCATCGCGAAACGGTGATCGATCGAACGCGTCATCGCAAGGGTCGAACACGATCGACTCTCGCGTTGTTCCGACGCATGGCGATGCGTTTCACGCGCTGGAGTTATCCCCTTCGCGCCGCGTGCCTTGTGGATGGGATTCGGAAAAGAAGTTGGTAGGTTTCGCTCGTGCGACAGCTCATCGGGGCGCAACTTGGTGCGTCGAACCCTCTCGACGCCGATGCGCTGGCCGCGCTCGTGGGGGCCGAACCGCGGGGTGGGTCGAACCAACCCTGGATCATGACCAACATGGTGGCCTCGCTCGACGGCCGCATCAGCGTGGACGGCGTCTCGGCAGGCTTGGGTGGACCGGGCGATCGCATGTTGTTCGGCGTGCTGCGGGCGCAGGCCGACGTGGTGCTCATCGGCGCCGGGACGGCCCGTGCCGAGCGCTACCGCATGCCTCGAACGCCCGATGGCCTGCTCGCGGAGCAGCGAGCAGCCCGCGGCCAGGCGCCGGCACCGGCGCTCGCCGTGGTCTCGGCCTCGCTCGAGCTCGATGGAGTGCCCTTCGTTGAGGAAACACCGCTCGAGGAAACACCGCTCGATGGACCCGCGTCGGATCGCCGGCTGATCATCACCACGGCGACGGCGCCTGCATCGCGCCGTGAGGCGCTGGCCGGTCGATGCACGATCGTGGAAGCTGGCGAGGACTCGGTCGATCCCCATCTCGCGCTCCAACGGCTGGTCGAGGCAGGTCATCGCGTCATCCTCTGCGAGGGCGGGCCGGTCCTGCTGAGCGATCTGGTGGGTGCCGACCTGATCGACGAGTGGAACCTCACGCTCGCGCCCTCGGTTCTCGGCGAGGGCCCGTTGATGCTGCGCAGCGGGTCGGCGCGGCCGCTGGTTCTGAACCGCCTTCTGGCCGATGACTCGCATCTGCTGGCCCGCTATCTCGTCGGTCAGTCGCGCAGCGAATTCGGGATGTCGAGCTGCTGACCAGCCGAGATGGCATTGCCGCCGTTGGCGCGTGCCAGCACGTCGACGACCTCGCGGACGTCGGTGTCGAGATGGAACGACGAGGCGATGCTCCAGAGCGTGTCGCCGGGCTGCACGACGTACGAGGCCGGCACCGATGCGGCAGGCGTGTCGCTGCTCGTGCCCGAGGTGATGATGGAGACCGTCGCGGCGACGACGACCACGGCGGTGGCCAGGACCGCGAGCCGGCGCACCAGGAACACACGGTGACGCCGACGGGCAGCCGTTCGGAGGCCGGCTCGGTCACCTTCGGACAGCCCGGCTCGACCGCCTTCGATGACCACCAACTGCGGTCGGGACGGCCCGCCGACACGGACGCGCTCGCCGTGGGTCTCGGACGGTTGGATCTGGGGATGGAGGAACAGTGCTGCCATGTCGTCGATTCTCCTCGTGACCACTGACATTCGAATCGCTCGAACGTGCGTTCGCCCATACAACACGAACAGTTGTTCGTCGTCAAGGTCGAACATGTGTTTGTTCGTTCGTGCTACGGTCGGGAACATCCGTTCGAACCCTCCGGAGGATCCCATGGCCACTCGCACCACCAATCACTCGAACGAGCCCGAGCCGCTCACCGACCGTCAGCGCGAGATCCTCGAATTCATCGAGCGCACCGTCGCCGATCGGGGCTATCCCCCGTCGGTGCGCGAGATCGGCTCCGCAGTCGGGCTCACCTCACCGTCGACGGTGCACACGCACCTGGCCAGCCTCCAGCGGCTCGGCTATCTGCGCCGCGACGCCACCAAGCCGAGGGCGATGGAGGTCCGCTTCGACCCGAACTCGGGCGCGACCGCCGACCGCTCGCCCGTGCGTCACATCCCGCTCATCGGCGACGTGGCGGCCGGCACGGGCGTGCTGGCGAACGCCAATGTCGAAGAGCTCATGCCGCTCCCGGCGCAGTTCACCGGCGAGGGCGAGTTGTTCATGCTGCGCGTCCGCGGCGACTCGATGATCGAGGCGGGCATCTTCGACGGCGACTTCGTCGTCGTGAAGCGTCAGCAGACGGCTGAGAACGGCGAGATCGTCGTCGCCGGTCTGCCGGGCGACGAGGCGACCGTCAAGACCTTCACGACCGATGGTCCGACCATCACCTTGCTGCCGGCCAATCCGGCGCTCGAGCCGATGGTCTACGGCTCCGACGAGATCGAGGTCTTCGGCCGCGTCGTCACGGTGCTGCGCAAGCTGTAGCGCTGTAGGACGCTGTCCTGATGGAGCGTGCCGCCTTCGGCGCACGCTCTCAGTCGTTCGAGTGGAGCGCGGCGTTGAGCCCGTTCCACTCGGCGGTCTGCGGGATCATCTCCACTGCGCCGGTGAGCGAATTGCGCCGGAACAACATGTCGCCGAGCCCGCTCAGGTCGCGGGCCTTCGTCACCGTCCCATCGGGCAGCGTGACCCGCGTGCCGGCGGTGACGTAGAGCCCCGCCTCGACCAGGCAGTTGTCGCCGAGCGAGATCCCCAATCCACTGTTCGCACCGAGCAGGCATCCTTCGCCGACTGACACGACCTGTGTGCCGCCGCCCGACAGCGTGCCCATGATCGAGGCGCTCCCGCCGAGGTCGGAGTTCGCGCCCACGACAACGCCGGCGGAGATGCGCCCCTCGACCATCGCAGGGCCGAGCGTGCCGGCGTTGAAGTTCACGAAACCCTCGTGCATCACCGTCGTGCCCTCGGCGAGATGCGCCCCGAGGCGGACTCGCGACGCGTCGGCCACTCGAACGCCCGAGGGCATCACGTAGTCGAGCATCGGCGGGAACTTGTCGAGGCTGCGCACGAACACCGGCGAGCCCGACGCGTCGAGTCGCGCGCTCGTCGTCTCGAACTCCTCGGGATCGAACGGGCCGTGCGACGTCCAGACGACGTTGTTGAGCAGGCCGAACATGTTCTCGAGACTGCAGCCGTGCGGCCGGAGGCGACGCGACGAGATCAGGTGCAGCCGCAGGTAGATGTCGCACGTGTCGAGCGGCGGCGCGTCGAGCGAACGGATCATCGTGAACACCGGGGTGCGACGACGGCGCATGGCAGAGTCGTCGCGATCGAGCGACTCCAGCAGGAGGGGTAGCAACCGAGCGTTCGGATGGGCGCCGCCGTCATCGATGACGGGAGCGAACGCGTCGATCGCGGCTTCGAGATCGGCGCGCGTCAGCTCGTAGGTTCCCTCCGGCTCGGTCGCGCCGACGAGATCGGCCACGACTGCGGCGAACCCGAGGCTCTCGTCGAGATTCAGCGTCAGGAAATGGGCATCGAGGACCTTCGATCCGTCTCCGACCATCGAGCGCGTCGACGTGCCGAGCCCGAACGCTGCCGGCGGCGCGTAGCCGGGGCGCGCCTGGAGCGCAGCGACGCGCGCGCGGTACTGCTCGAGTGGGGAAGCGGACACGCAATGTCTCCTTGCGTCGGGATCGGGTTCGTCAGGCTGCGGAATCGGGCGGAGCGGGCGGCGGAGGAGGCGGCCCGATGAACGGCGCGGACGGGCGTTCGAACGGCGACGGCGGTGTCGACGCGGCCGGCTCGTGTGCTGCGGGCGGCGGCTCGGGTCGCGGTTCGGGTCGTGGCGCTGGGCGCGGCTCAGGCTGCGCCGCCGGCTGCGGAGTCGGCTGGGGCGTCGGCTTCTGCGGGATACGTAGGGGCTGTACCGAGGCGAGCGTGGGCAGACCCGCAGCCATCGGCGAGGGTGGCGCCATCGACGGATCGGGCATCCCCATCGGAGGACTCACCGGCGCGCCGGTCGGCGGGCTCATCGGCGCGCCGACGCCCACCGGGACCTGGTCGTGCTCCGCCTCGTCCATCGTCGGCGGATGGATGGGGTCGAACGGGTCGTTGGGCATTCCGGCCTTGAACTGCTGGTACGAGATGCCGACGCCGTAACTCTGCTCGGGCGGCGCTTCGGCCGCGCGCTCGCTCAGGATGCGCTGCAGATCCTTGCGGCGCAGCACGAAGAGCATCAACGCGAACGCGAGACCCAACAGCGGGAACAGACTCAGCCCCACTTTGGCGAGCAGCACCTTGTTCCCCACGTTGCGCGGCGTGGCAAGGATGACGAGTCGTGTGCCTGACGGACCGACCGCGCCGAGGGTGTACTTGCCGGCGGGCAGGTCGGTCATGAACCCGATGATCTTGAAGGTCCTGCCGTTGGATGATGTGTGGGAGATCCGAAGGCGGCTCGCCCCGGTGTGCAGCCCGACGCCCTTGCCGTTGGCATCGAGCATCCACATCGACACGTTGTCGATCGAATAACTGTCGCCGATCGCGATGATCTCGAACGACTCGTCGGCCTTGAGCCTGAGTTCTTCGGCAACCGGCGTCGCGAGCTGACGGGCCTGGTCGACCGAGTCACCCAGGCTGTCGAGCGCCCAGTAGCCCAGGGCTCCGGCCACCAACGGGCCGAGAACCACGAGGAACACCGCGAAGCCGTAGAACCTCGCGGGTGGTTTCAGATTCACTTGCGCCACCAGCTTCTCCTACCGACGAGTCAGTACGTTCGAGAGTACCGGTGAGACAGGGTCATGTACTGAATCGAATCAGATCGTCCAGCGCCGACCAGGTCCGTTCGATCGAGTCACGGGTGACCCGTTCCTCTCCCGTGTGCGCCAACGTGGGATCGCCGGGGCCGAAGTTTGCTGCCGGTACACCCGCCTCGGCGAAGCGGGCCACATCGGTCCAGCCGAGCTTGGCGGTGACCGACAGACGGTTGCGACTGATGAGCGCCGCCACCAGCGGGTGGTCGACTGCGGGCGGCGCAGCATTCGCCACGTCGATGACCGCGATCGTGTCGCCCTCGGTGAGGAACGGGCTGACCAGTTGCCGCAGATGCGCCTCGGCCTGTGCGGCGTCGCGATCGGGGGCGAAACGATGGGCGATCGTCAGGGTCACCCGGTCGGGCACGACGTTGCCCGACACTCCCCCGTCGATCGCCACCACCTGCATGGCCTCGTGGAAGGAGCATCCGGCGATCTCGGGCGTGCGGGGCTCGTAGCCCGCGATGGCACTCAGCAGCGGACCGGCGCGGTGGATGGCATTGCGACCCATCCAGGCGCGGGCAGTGTGCGCGCGTGCGCCGGCCATCGTCACCCTGACCCGCACCGAACCCTGGCACCCGGCCTCGAGCGCGCCGTCGGTCGGCTCGCCGAGCAGCGCCACATCGCCGACCAGCAGATCGGGTCGGGCTGCGAACAACTCGCCGAGACCGTTGTGTTCGGAGGCGACCTCTTCGCGCGCGTAGAAGACATAGGTGAGATCGACCGCGGGGTCGACGTGGGTTCGAGCCGAGGCCAGCATCACTGCGAGGCCCGCCTTCATGTCGGCCGATCCAAGGCCCCACAACACGTCGCCGACGATGCGGGCGCCCTCGTTGTCGTTGGCGGCGACCGTGTCGGTGTGCCCGCCGAGGATGAGGCGCAACGGCCTGCCGAGTTGCGTTCTCGCGACGAGGTTGTCGCCCACACGGGTGACCTCGAGATGCTCGAGTCCTCGCAACTCGCCCTCGAGGAGATCGACGAGATCGGCTTCGCGGAAACTCTCCGACGCGATGTCGACGAACTGCGCAGCGAGCGCCAACAGGTCGAACGGCACACTCATGCGACCGACCCCGATTGCACCGCCGCGTCGATACGATCGGCGACGAGCGCCAGCCGGTCGTCGGGTTGCACGGCCGCGACCCGCACGTGGCCCGCGCCGGCCTGGCCGTAGAACTCTCCCGGGCTCACCACGATTCCGGCGACCTCGGCGAGTCGCTCGGCGAAGGCCCAGGCATCACCGCCGAGCGCGGGGACCCAGAGGTAGAAGGCGCCCTCGGGCATGGGCGCGACGACGTCGAGACGGCCCAGGAGTTCGACGAGGCTCGCCAGGCGCGAGCGGTAGTGCGACCGCTGCACGTCGACGTGCTCGTCGTCGTTCCAGGCGACTGCTCCCCCGGCCTGGACCGGACCGGGCACCATCAACCCCTGGTGTTTGCGGACCTCGGAGAGGTAGCGAACGAGTGTCTCGTCGCCAGCGTAGAAGCCCGCGCGGGCGCCGGCCAGACTCGATCGCTTCGAGAGCGAGTGCACCGCGATCAGCCCTTGCGTGCCGTGTTCGAGGATCGATCGCGGCGCTCCGTGCCAGGTGAACTCCGCGTAACACTCATCGCTGAACACCGGGACCTCGTGGTCGCGACCCCATGCGGCTGCGGCGCCGAGGTCGTCGAGCGCTCCCGTGGGATTGCCCGGAGTGTTCACCCAGAGACACAACGCGCGGCGGGCGTCGTCGGGGTCGATCGCGGACAGATCGATGCGCCAATCGGCGGTGACCGGCACGGCCACTGCGCGGCACGCGGCCAAGGTCGCACCCATGGCGTACGAGGGATACGACACGCTCGGGTAGAGCACGGTGTCGAGATCGGGCCGACGCAACCGCAGCAGGTTCGGCAGGCCGGTCACGAACTCTTTCGTGCCGACGCATGCGGCGACGTGCGCCACGTCGACCGACGCGCCGAACCGGCGCGACATCCAGTCGCTCGCCGCCTCGCGATACGCCAACGATCCGGCCGACGCGGGGTAGGTACGCTCGCTGTCGGAGGCGGCCATCGCGGCGAGCACGAGATCGGGCGGCGGATCGCACGGCGTGCCCACCGACAGGTCGATCGCTCCGCCGTCGTGACGGCCTGCGATCGCGACGATCCCCGCCAGGCGGTCGTAGGGGTACGGCGGCGGCTCGAACGGCGCGGTCATCGGCGGGCCTTCACGACGCGACTCATGATGCCGGCACGACGAATTCGGCGAATCGGGCCAGCTCCGAGGCATCGAGGCGGGCCCGCATGCGCATGACATGCTCGCCGGCGGTCTCGGACAGCACCTCGCCCGACCGGTGCACCGCAGCGATGAGGTCGCCCCGGTCGTACGGGATCTCGAGATCGAGTGCCGCGACCAGCGAACGCAGGCGGTCACCGATCGTGCGCAACAGCACGTCGACACCCTCACCGGTCGCCGCCGAGATCGCCACCGAGCCGCCGAACTTCTCGGCGAGGCGAGCACCCTCGGCAGAACGGTCGATCTTGTTGCAGACCAGCAGCTCTGGCACCTCGTCGGCCCCGATCTCGCGCAGCACGTCGCGGACCGCCTCGATCTCGGCCTCGGGATCGATCGCCGAACCGTCGACCACGTGCACCAGGAGATCGCCCTCGACCGCGACCTCGAGCGTCGACTTGAACGCCTCGACCAGTTGATGCGGGAGCTTGCGCACGAATCCCACGGTGTCGCTCAGCAGCACCGACTCGCCGCCGGGCAGTTGCAGACGCCGCGTCGTGGGGTCGAGCGTGGCGAAGAGACGGTCCTCGACGAGCACCCCCGCGTTGGTGAGCGTGTTGAGGAGCGTCGACTTGCCGGCGTTCGTGTAACCGACGATGACGACCTGTCGCAGGCCGGTGCGCCGGCGCGACTTCCTCTGGGTGTCGCGGTGCTGGCTCACCGAGCGCAGCGTGGACTCGAGTTTGTGGATCCGCCGGACCAAGCGGCGACGGTCGACCTCGAGCTGCGTCTCGCCGGGCCCGCGGGTACCGATCCCACCGCCTTGCTGCGACATCGATCGACCCTTGCCGCGAATTCTCGGGAGCCGGTAGCGGAGTTGGGCCAGTTCGACCTGAGCCTTGCCCTCCTGGCTCGACGCGTTCTGGGCGAAGATGTCGAGGATCACAGCAGTGCGGTCGATCGCCGTGCGTCCGAGCAGCTTCTCGAGGTTGAACTGCTGAGCAGGGCTCAGCTCGTCGTCGAAGACCACCGTGTCGCAGTCGAAGGAGACGGCAAGGTCCTTGACCTCCTGCACCTTGCCGCGGCCGATGAAGGTCGCGGGGTCGGGCGTCGAGCGGCGTTGGATGAGACGCCCGACCTCGTCGGCGCCAGCGGTGTCGATGAGCCGCGAGAGCTCGTCGAGATGCTCGTCGACCAGCTCGTCGTCATGGGGCGGCAGCGACACGCCCACGAGCACGATGCGTTCGCGGAATGCCCGGTCGATGAATGCCGCGCCGGTCGCGCCGTAGTCGCCGAAGGCACCGCGGTGATCGCCCGCGAGATCCACGGAGGGGTCGAGCGGATCTGGCGGCTCGTCGAGCCCGACGTCGACGGTCGGTTCGGTCACGGCGTCACCTCGACGAACGCCACGTGCGCGGCTGGGCCGATGAGCGCGGACGACTCGCCGATCTCGACGACCGCCGCGCCTCCGGGCATCCGCACCGTCACGCGATCGCCGGCCAGCCCCCATTGCCGGGCGGCGACCGCCGCAACCGTCGCGCCCGAGCCGCACGCCTCGGTCGCGCCGGCACCGCGCTCCCAGTGCACGAGTCGGATCGCGTCATCGCCCTCGTCGACGAGGAAGTGCACGTTCATCCCGCCGGGATAGCCCGCCTCGAGCGCCGGACCGTCGATCGTCGGATCGAGGCCGTCGAGGCTGGCGACCTGCAGGACGAGGTGGGGATTGCCGATGTCGAACGACCCTCGCCTCGAGGCGGGGTAGGCCTCCGCCGCGGCCGTGAGCGCTGGGCCGGCGTGGACCGCGCCCATCTCGACGCGGACCTGGTCGACGAAGGGATCGTCGGTCGCGCTGGCGAGGAGCGAGCGGACCCCGCCGGCCGTGTCGATGACGATGACACCGTCGCGTCGACCGCTGTCGCGCAGGGCGGCCTGGGCCAGGCAGCGGATCCCGTTTCCCGAGATCTCGGCTTCGCCGCCGTCGGCATTGAAGAGGACCATGCGGAGGTCGATACCGTCACGATCGCTGCAGAGACCGAACATCATGCCGTCGGCCCCGACACCGTGATGTCGGGCGCAGAGACGGCGCGCCAGGTCGGCATCGGGTCGAAGCCCCGGATTCACCGTCTCGAGTGCGACGAGGAAGTCGTTGCCCAGACCGTGATGCTTGCTCAGGCGGAGGGTCGAGGCGGTGGTCATGTCGCTTCCAACGTACCGGCGAGAACAGCCTCGGCCGTCACGGTTTCGGCATCGAACCAAACGATCCGGGGATCGCGGCGGAACCACCGGTCCTGGCGGACCGCGAACTGACGGGTGCGCACCGCGATCAGCTCGACGGCCTCGTCGAGCGAGGCGCGCCCCTCGAGATGCTCGATCAGCTCGCGGTACCCGAGCGCCTGACGGGCCGTCCTCGACAGCGCCGGGCGCTCCGCGAGCAGTGTTGCGACCTCGGCGACGAATCCACGGGCGAGTTGGTCGTCGATACGGGCGCGCAACAACGGACCCAGGCGGTCGCGTGGCACCGACAGCCCGATCATCCGCATCGCTGATTCGGGATAGTGCTCGAGGCCGGGACCGAACGTCGAGAAGGGTCGACCCGAGCCGATCGTGACCTCGAGCGCGCGCAGGACGCGACGCCGGTTGGTCGACTCCATCTTCTGCGCCGCGTCCAGATCGAGCGCCGCGAGCCGCTCGTGTAGCTGCTCGGTCGCGACCGTGGGATCGTCGATGGTCGCCGCGACCTCGGGATACTGGCCGGGGATCGCCAGGCCATCCACGACCGAGCGGTGGTACAGCCCGGTTCCGCCGACGAACAGGGCGCGTCCATCTCGCGACTCCAGATCGGCTCGCACCGTCGCCGCCTCGTGCTGGAACCACGCGACCGAGCCCTCATCGCTGGGTTCGAGGCAGTTGACGAGGTGGTGACGAACGCGGCCGAGTTCGTCGGCGCCGGGCGTCGCCGTGCCGATGTCCATCCGTCGGTACACCTGCATCGAGTCGACGGAGATGATCTCGACGACCTCGCCGCGCCGCTCGCGCAGCGACTCGGCGATGTCGATCGCGAGCGCCGACTTGCCTGACCCCGTCGGTCCGACGATCACGAGGTGCGGTGGGCTCATCCGAACTGACTCAACAGGACGAAGAAGTCGAGTCGGGCCGGATCGGGCCGGTCGATCCCACACTCGGCGAAAAAAGGGGCGACCGCTCCGGGCCCGACGACCTCGGCCAGCGCAGCCGAGGTGATCGCGAGATCGCGGTAGCGATCGCCGACACCCACCATGACCCCCGGGGCGACGCGGGTGACGAGGCCGCCCTCGACGTGGACGTTCGCCGGCGTCAACGCCCCGTGCGTCACGACCGGATCGTGCCCGCCGCCGATCGACGAGCTGGATGTCAGCAGAATCGCCAGCAGCTCGGCCGGCCTGTAGCGGCGGTAGGGCGCCGCGAAGCCAGACGCATCGACCTCGCCGGCGGCCACACGGTGTCGCGCGCGCTCGACCAGCTCGTCGGTGAGCACGCTCGACGGGCAGCCGCCCGGATCGAGCTCGTGGATCGTGCGAGTGACCAGCGCCATCACCGCGACGATCGCCTCGGGGCGCATCCGCGAAGCAGGGACGTCGAGAGCGACATCGGACACCTGTACGTCGTGCCACCGCAACGACGCGCTGAGCCAGGCCGCGGCATCGATCGCAGGGGCCGAGGGCATCAGCCGGCAAGCACCGCGATCCGGGTCTTGTGGCGGGCGGGCCTCGTGACCTCGCGCAACTCGCCCGAGAGGTGACTCAACGCCGCGCCGGTGACCTCGACGGTCGCGTACGAACCGGGGCGGATCGGCTCAGGCGACGAGAAGTGGATCAGCTTGTTCTGGCGGGTACGGCCGGTCAGCACGTCGGGATTCTTGCGCGACGGGCCCTCGATCATCACCTCGTCGACGCGGCCGATCCGTGCCTGATTTCGACGCAACGACGTGCGCTCGACCACGATTCGCAGCCGCTCCATTCGCTCGACCGCGACGGCGTGTTCGACGAAGCGGTCGGTCCATTCGGCCGCCTCGGTGCCCGTGCGCGCCGAGTAGACGAACGTGAACGCCGCGTCGTAGTCGGCCTCGACCGCAACCTCGAGGGTGCGCTCGAAGTCGGTCTCGGTCTCGCCCGGAAAGCCGACGATGATGTCGGTCGTCACGGCGAGGTCGTCGATGCCCGCCCGCGCCGCGGCCAGCTTCTCGAGGTACCGCTCGGCCGTGTAGCCGCGGTGCATCGCCGCGAGCACCGCGTCGCTGCCCGACTGGAGCGGCAGATGGAGGTGCTCGCACACCGACCGGGTCTCGCCCATCGCGAGGATCGTCTCAGGGCGCAGGTCTTTCGGGTGGGGGCTGGTGAATCGGATGCGGCGTATGCCCTCGACCGACCCGACTGCGCGCAGCAGGTCGGCGAACAGCGGCCGGGCGCGCCGACCGTCGGCGACCCACGTCGCGCCCGCGGCCGCGGCCTCGTCGTGCAGGCCCGGCGCCGCGTCACGGAGGCGCAGTGCGATGTCACGACCATACGAGTTGACGTTCTGTCCGAGCAGCGTGACCTCGGTGACGCCGTCGGCGACCAGACGCTCGACCTCGCCGACGAGCTCGGCAAACGACCGGCTGATCTCGGCCCCGCGCACCGACGGCACGATGCAGAAGGCGCAGCTGTTGTCGCATCCGATCTGGATGGTCACCCACGAGGCGTACGCCACCTCGCGCCGCGACGGCAGCGCCGTCGGGAAGAGCTCGTGCTCGCCCAACTCGGTCGCGTCGAGGATCTCGGTGACGGGGCCGTTGCGGCGCGCCTCCTCGAGCAACTCGACGGCACGGCCGACGTTGTGCGTTCCCATCACGACGTCGACGAAGGGTGCCCGTTCGCGCACGAGGTCGCGGTCCTTCTGTGCAAGACAGCCGGCAACGACGATCTCGACGCCCGGACGCGCGGCCTTCAGCGACTTCAGGTGACCGAGCGTGCCGTAGAGCTTGTTGTCGGCGTTCTCACGGATGCAACAGGTGTTCAGCACGATCACGTCGGCAGCGTCGGCGTCGTCGGTCGCCTCCATGCCCTCGGTCTCGAACAAGCCCGCGATCCGTTCGGAATCGTGCTCGTTCATCTGACACCCGTGGGTGCGGATCAGGAACCGCTTGGTCACGGGGCCATGCTACGGGACCACGTGGTGATGCCCGGAGGCCGTCGCCACCGGGCACCTACGTACGGGGACCTGCCATCCCCGACCCCACAGCCAGCTCGCGCCAGCTACGGCATTGCACCCTCGATGATCGTCGGGCGCAACGGTGTGTGACGGCGAGGTGACGTCTGGATCAGTCGTCGAGGGTGACCGGGAGGTCGTCGACGGACACCAGGTCGATCGGCTGATCGTCGAGGTCGACACCGATGCCCACGTGCGTGCGGACCCGCTCGGAGATCTCGACCATGATCTCGGGGTTCTCGATGAGGAACGTCTTGGCGTTCTCACGACCCTGACCGAGTTGCTCGCCCTCGTAGGTGTACCAAGCACCGGACTTCTTCACGAAGCCCAGGTCGACACCGATGTCGATGATCGAACCCTCGCGACTGATGCCTCGGCCGTACATGATGTCGAACTCGGCCTGCTTGAACGGCGGCGCGACCTTGTTCTTGACGACCTTCACCCGGGTGCGGTTGCCGACGATCTCGACACCATCCTTGATGGCCTCGATGCGGCGGATGTCGAGGCGGACCGACGAGTAGAACTTGAGCGCACGGCCACCGGGGGTGGTCTCGGGCGAGCCGAACATCACGCCGATCTTCTCGCGCAGCTGGTTGATGAAGATGCAGATCGTGTCGCTGCGGTTGAGGTTGGCCGTGAGCTTGCGCAAGGCCTGTGACATCAGTCGGGCCTGCAGGCCGACGTGGGTGTCACCCATCTCGCCTTCGATCTCGGCCCGTGGCGTCAGCGCGGCCACCGAGTCGATCACCACCACGTCGAGTGCGCCGGAGCGGATCAACATGTCGGTGATCTCGAGGGCCTGCTCGCCGGTGTCGGGCTGCGAGATGAGCAGCTGGTCGACGTCGACGCCGATGGCCGCGGCGTAGATCGGATCCATCGCGTGCTCGGCGTCGATGTAGGCGCAGGTGCCGCCGTTGCGCTGCGCCTCGGCGACGACGTGCATGGCCAAGGTCGACTTGCCCGACGACTCGGGACCGTAGATCTCGGTGACCCGGCCACGAGGGAGCCCGCCCACCCCGAGGGCGAGGTCGAGCGCCAGCGCGCCGGTCGAGATGGTCTCGATCTTCATCGAGGTCTTCTCGCCCATCCGCATGACCGAACCCTTGCCGTACTGCTTCTCGATCTGGGCCAGAGCCCCTTCGAGTGCCTTGTCTCGTTCGACTGCCATCGTCATCCCTTCATCGGCCCTGCGGGGCGCTCTCTGGCTGCCGAGCCGGGCAGCAAACGGTTTCGGGTGAAGCTAACGACGACCACTGACATTCAGTCGGGACGTACCTTCGTGAGGTGCGTGGCGTCGAGTGACAGCACTGTAATTGCGAACAGACGTTCGATCAAGGATCCTCGGAAGAAAGCATGGTGCGCAGCAGGTTCAGCACCGAGATGCAGCTGAACTCGCGGACCTGACGGCGGCGACCCGGCAGCGACACCTCGTACGAGGTCACCCGGCCGGCGAGGTCGACGGCCATGCACACCGTGCCCGGCTTGCGCCCCTCGACCGGGTCGGGGCCGGCGACACCGGTCACGCCGATGCCGACGTCGGCGCCGAGCAGTGTGCGCACCCCCGTCGCCATCGCCTCGGCGCACTCGCAGGTGATCACGTCGCCGCGTGGTACTCCAAGCAGTTCGAACTTCACTTCCGAGTCGTACGACACCACCCCACCGACGAACACCTCCGACGCGCCCGGCACGTCGACCAGCCGCGATGCGATCAGGCCACCCGTGAGCGACTCGGCCACCGCGAGCCGCAGTCCCTTCGCCGCGAGCGCGGCGAGCACCACCGACTCCATCGACGCGTCGTCGACGCCGAACACGAGGTCGCCGAGCATGCGTCGCAGTCGCGCCTCCTCGTCGTCGAGCATCGCGTCGGCCGCGGCGTCACTCGCGGCCTTCGTCGTGATCCGCACCTTGAGTCCTTCGATCCCCGACGCGAGGAACGCAATCGTGACGCCGCCGATCTCGTCGAGTTCGTCGATTCGTTCCGCCAACGTCTCCGCGAGTCCCGACTCGGACTGCCCCCAGGTCAGCAGGGTGCGGCTGCGGATCGACGCGGTCTCACCGGATCGCCGCCGCAGGTCGTTCAGCACGGTGCCGGCGAGCATCTCCTTCATCTCCCACGGCACCCCGGGCACCGCGTAGATGACCTTGTCCGCACCGTCGACGACGAGCTCGCACACGAGGCCCGGGGCGGTACCGGGCTGCTCGGCGATGAACGAACTCCCAGCCGGCCGGTACGCCTGGAGCAGGTTGTTGTTCGGCATCTCGCGGCCGCGCGATCCGAACATGTGGCGGATCAGGTCGGCCTTGTCGTCGTCGAGCTGAAGCTCGACACCCATGACCCTGGCGATCGCCTCGCGGGTCAGGTCGTCCTGCGTCGGTCCGAGACCGCCGGTGCAGATGACCGCGTCGCTGTGGTGCAGCGCGTCGGTGATCGCGGCCACGATCCGATCGATGTTGTCGCCGACCTTGATCTGCAGGTGGCTGTCGATGCCGGTCAGGGCGAGCTGTTCGCCGATCCACGACGAATTCGTGTCGACGATCTGTCCGAGGAGGAGTTCGGTACCGATGGCGACCACGTCACAGCGCATGGACGCACGCTATCGGCGCGCCCGCGTCCGGCCGATGACCTGAGTTGCTCAGCGGGCCATGGTCGTCGCGGCGCGGCTGCCCGCGACGAGGTACTGCACCCCGCTGACCAGGCCGAGACCGACACCCACCCACAGCGTGGCGTCGGAGAGCCAGCGGAAGTCGGTCGTCCAGGGCCAGGTCACCCATCCCACCGCAGCGAGCTGCACGAAGGTCTTCCACTTCGCCATCTTCGACGCGGGGATCGCCAGACCGTGCTTGACGTAGGTCGCGCGGTAGATGCTGATCGCCACCTCGCGGAACACGATCAGCGCGAGTGCGAACCATCCCCAGGTGAACTTCGCGCCGAGGCACATGCTCCCGACGCCGCCGAGGACGAGGATCTTGTCGGCGAGCGGATCGAGGAAGGCTCCCGACCGCGTGCTGCCGTACTTGCGTGCGAGCCGACCGTCGAGCATGTCGCTGAACGACAGGACGAACCACACCGAGACCAACAGCCAGGACGATCGATCGCGATCGGCGATCATCAGCGCGAACGCGGCCGGCGCGAAGAAGATGCGCGCGAGCGTGACCCCGTTCGCCGGGGTCAGGATGGCCGATGGCCCGAACGACTCGGTCGTCACCGACTCGCGCTCCCGACCGGCCCGAGCGACTCGACGGTCACCTCGGCCGTCACGTCGGGGCCTTCCGCGCTGATCACCGTCACGTCGTGGAACGCGCCCACCTCGAGCGTGTCGTCGACCGTCACGATGCCGTCGATCTCGGGCGCCTCGCGGTGGCCGCGCGCGACGCCCGGCTCGTCGACGAGCACTCGGATCGTCTCGCCCACGAGGAGGTCGCGGCGGTGCGCGGTGATCGCGTCCTGCAGTTCGGAGAGCTCGCCCATACGCTCCCCCACCAACAACGGATCGACGTGGTCGTCGAGCCCCGACGCGTAGGTGCCATCCTCGTTCGAGTACGAGAAGAACCCGCACCAGTCGAGCTGCGCGGCCTCGACGAATCGCAGCAGCTCGTCGTGATCCCGCTCGGTCTCACCCGGATACCCGACGATGAAGTTCGAGCGGAACGCCGCCGTGGGCTCGCGATCGCGGATGTCGGCGATGCGACGCAGGAACCGGTCGCCGTCACCCCAACGGCGCATCCGGCGCATCAACGGCGGCGACACGTGTTGGAGGGACAGGTCGAAATAGGGGACCCCGCCCGCGCAGATCACGTCGATCAGACCGTCGGTGAGGTCGGATGGATACAGATAGAGCAGACGAACCCGGTCGACGTGCTCGGCGACGGCGTTCACGAGCGGGACGATCGACCGTTCACCCTGGCCCTGATCGCGCCCGAACGAGGCCAGATCCTGCGCGACGAGCACGACCTCACGCACGGCGAGCGCGTCGACCTCCGCGACGATGTCGTCGATCGTGCGGCTGCGCTGCGGGCCGCGGAAACTCGGGATCGCGCAGAACCCGCAGTTGCGGTCACAACCCTCGGCGATCTTCACGTACGCCCACGGCCGTGACGACGCCGGCCGCGGCAGATTCAGCAGGTCGAACGCGGGCAGCGCCGCTGACGACACCGGGATCAACTTGCGGCCTGAGGCGCGCGGGATCGTCAGCTCTTGGCCGAAGCCCGCGACGGCGTCGACCTCGGGAAGTGACCGGGCGAGTTCGTCGCCGTAGCGCTCGGCCATGCACCCGGTGACCACGAGTCGCGCACCCTCGGCACGTTGCTCGGCCAGCCCGAGCACGGTCTCGATCGACTCCTCACGCGCGGCCTCGACGAACGCGCAGGTGTTGACGACGACCAGATCGGCCTCTGAGGGATCACTCGCTGCGAGGTAACCGTCGGCCGCGAGTCGTCCGACCAACTTTTCGGAGTCGACCTGGTTCTTGGGGCACCCCAGGGTCTCGATCCAATAGGTCTGCGACACCGGGACAGGGTACCTGCCCCTCCCGTCAGCCCCTGATCCGGCCCGAGTTCGGGTCGGCCATCAACGACGACGAGTCGACCGCGGTCATGTCGGATCCGGCGATGCGGTCGAGCTGGTGCAACACGTCGTTGTTCCACCGCTCGTCGGGTGCGCCGGACACGTACCAACTCGATCCGTTGTCCGCGAGGATCAGTCCGTACGTCTTCATCGCCTCGGCGATCACTCGGGCGTCGTGGGCGAGTCCCGACGTGTCGAAGTCGGCGCGCAACCGGAACCAGGCGCCCATCGGGGGACGATTCGCGTCGGTCGACGAGCTCGCTTGATGTCGTGCCGGCCAGATGTAGGCCTTCTGCGTCTGCGGTGCGGTGAAGCGGATCGCATGGTCGATGTGTCCGCTCGCCACCTGGTCGTAGCGCACCAGTCCGGGCAGGATCGCCAGCCCCGCGGCGTCGGCCGACGTCCAGCCGGCAGGCCGCAGCGCGTCGGACCGCAGGTCGTAGACCGCGCCCGAACCGGCTGACCAGGCGGCCGTCGGCCCGCTCCCGCGGTGTGCGTCGTAGGTCTCGTAGAGCCGACAGGCCGCCGAGTCGACGACCAACACGTGACGGTCACCCGATGCGGACTGTCCACCCTCGACCGGCGCGTCGTACGGCAGCGGATACGGACCGGCGTCGCTCTCGTCGGAGTAGTCGAACGTGATCGGCACCCTCGGCTGACCCGCGCCCACGGTCGTGTACGGGATGCCGATCGGTCCGCCGTCCCAGGTGCCCGATCCGAAGTCCATGTGGAAGTGCTTCGTCGCCCCAATGGTCGTGACCCACGCGGCCGACCTCGAATTCGGCGGCAGCGCATCGACCCGCGCGTGCCAGAAGCTGTCGGCCGGCATCATCGGACATCCGCCGAGCGTCGCGTCGGGCGCGCCAGCACGTGGGGCCGGGACGCATCCGGCGACCATCACGAACGAAACCACCGTGGACACCACCAACACCGAACGAGACCTCATGCGTGGGTCTATCGGCCTAGACGCCGCTCGGGCTTGAGCCCGCAGGTCAGCGCTGGGCGAGCAGCTCGTCGAGCTCGTCGACCGTCATCTGCACGGTGCGCGCCTTCGAACCCTCGGACTGCCCGACGACGCCGCGCTCCTCGAGCAGGTCCATCAGTCGACCGGCTCTCGAGAAGCCGACCTTGAGCTTGCGCTGCAACATCGAGGTCGACCCGAGCTGTGACCGCACGACCAGCTCCATGGCCTGCCACAGGAGTTCGTCATCGTCGTCGCCACCGCCGGCGCCCGACCCCTGCTGGCTGACCGCGCTGAGGTTCGCGTCGCGCTGCACCTCTTCGACGTAGGTCACCTCGGGCGCCTGTTTGCGCCACGTCGCGACGATCGCCGAGACCTCTTTCTCCTCGACCCAGCATCCCTGGATGCGATCGGGAGCCGACGACGTGGGGCCGAGCAACAACATGTCGCCCTTGCCGACCAGTCGCTCGGCGCCGACCTGGTTCATGATCACCTTCGAGTCGATCTGCGACGCCACCGCGAACGCGAACCGGGCCGGGATGTTGGCCTTGATCACGCCGGTGATCACGTTGACCGACGGTCGCTGCGTCGCGATCACGAGGTGCACCCCGACGGCTCGAGCCTTCGCCGCGATGCGGTTGATCGACTCCTCCACGTCGCGCGCCGCGACCATCATCAAGTCGGCGAGCTCGTCGACCACGATGAGGATGAGCGGCAGGCGCGTGAATTCGCGATCCTCGCCGAGCTGCGCCTTCAACGAGCCGCGGTCGAACGCCGAGTTGTACCCGCCGATGTCGCGCACGCCGACGTCTTCGAGCAGTTCGTAGCGACGCTCGACCTCGGCCACGGCCCACGCCAACGCGTTCGCGGCCTTCTTCGGATTCGTGACCACCTGGGTGAGCAGGTGCGGCACCCGGTTGTACTGGGTCAGCTCGACGCGTTTGGGATCGATGAGGATCAGTCGGACGTCGTCAGGCGTCGCGCGCATCAGGATCGACGTCATGATCGAGTTGATGCAGCTCGACTTGCCGGCGCCGGTCTGACCCGCGATCAGGATGTGTGGCATCGAGGCGAGATCGATCATCACCGACTTGCCCTCGATGTCGCGGCCGACCGCGACGCTGAGCGGGCTCGATGCCTTCGCCGCCTCGGGTGACGCGAGAATGTCGCCGAGCGCGATGACCTGCCGGTTCTTGTTGGGCACCTCGACGCCGATCGCCTGCTTGCCGGGGATCGGGGCGATGATCCGCACGTCGGGCGTGGCCATCGCGTAGGCGATGTCCTTCGACAGATTGATGACCTGGTTCACCTTGATGCCGACGCCGAGCTCGAGCTCGTAGCGGGTCACGGTCGGGCCGACGACCATGCCGACCAGTCGGGTTGTGACGCCGTGCTCGGCGAGCGCGGCCTCGAGCTCGCGGCCGCGAGCCGTGATCGCCGGAGTGTCGATCTGTTGCGCCCTCGACCGTGAGAGCAGCGTCAGCGGCGGCAGCGTCCACGGGGAACCGTCGCGAACCGGCCCGAGGTCGATGTGGAGCTGCTCGGCGGAGTTGGCGGGTGCCACGTCGGGCAGGATGATCGTCGGCTCGCTCGGCTTCTTCTTGCGCGGCGCGCGCTGCTTGCGGGCCAGCGGGTTGTCGGCGTCGGCTTCGTGGTCGTAGAGGACCGCCGTCGCTTCGTCGTCTTCTTCTTCCTCGTCGTCGTCGAGCTCGTCGCCGACGCGGAACAGCCCGCTGATCCACGTCCACGCGGCCGAGCGCGCCGGGGCCATGCCCTCGGCGGCGGATCGACCGAGTGTGACGATCGAACGGCCGGTCAGCAGCGAGAGCGACAGCACCGCGAGGAGCACGAGGATCGCCGCCGCCCCGGCTTTGCCGATCGCGCCGCCGAGTGGTGCGCCGACGATGCCACCGATGAGCCCTCCCGCGTGTTTCCAGTCAGCCGGTCGTTTCGGAGCCGACAGCACGTGCACCAGCGCTGTCGTCGAGAGCAACATCAGCGCGCCGCCGAGCCAGACGCGGATCCGGGTGTGGCGGGCCATATCGGCCTCTTCTTCATCGT